>JAPUKT010000506.1 GCA_027295555.1 Deltaproteobacteria bacterium | reverse complement strand
TTCACGGCGATTGGTTTCTCCTCTATGGGGTCGATACCGGCCGCTCCCCATGGGTATGGGGCATACTGGTTCTGGCTGCGGTTGCCGGAGTAGCGGCGCTCGGGTTCCGCCTCAGTGCCGCTTTGTGCCGTGCCGATCGCGAGGTCGCCGTTCGCCGTGTTGCGGGTGGGGCTCTCGCTTTCGCGTTCGGCGTTTGGCCGTTGGCGTGGGGCCGGCTGTCCTTGGTCGGATCGTACCGGCAGTTCACCCGAGACTATGGGCTCACCGGGTATTTCTCGAGCGCTGCGTTCTATGCGGGGTTCGTCATGTTGATCCTGCTCAGTGCTGCGTTCGTTTGGGTGGTCTACCGGATCGATGCGCACACGCACGACGGGATGTGACCCGCCCCCACGCTATCGCCTAGATCAATCCCATGTGCTCCCGCACGTGCATCGCCTCGGCTGACGCCCAGAAGCACAATGCGTCTCGATAGGCAGGGTGCGTGTCGAAGGTCGCGCCTCCGGCTTGCCGTTCGGGTGCAATTCGGCTCCGAATATCTTGCATGAGCGGCTCGAGGTCGTCACAAAGCAGTAGCGCCACTCTCGTTGCGGTCCGCTCCGCCGCGTTGACCCAGCGCTCGAACTTGACGCGCTGGGCTCCGGCGTATGCGAGCGCCGTTTCGCGGACGTGCCTTCGATTGCGTCTGGGAATCGCTCGTTGCAGACGCCGGGTTTGCTCGTTGAGAAACTCCTCGCTCGTCAACCCCGACCCGAAGTCCGGTTTCACGATGCGCGCGGCCGAAGCAAGAAGAACGTCGAGCTCCCGCTGGGTGAGCTTCTCGACCGCTTGGTATCCACGTGCGATTTGCGTGAGCGGCCGCGCCAACAGGAATGTCTGCGCGCTCAGGCTCTTTTCCATGATAGTCGCGGGAATCAGAAGCGCCGGATGAGCACCGAACTCGATCGTAATCCCGCGATTGTGGACGCGGTGAAGAAAGAGATCGAAACCGTGGATGTCCAACGTGGCTGCGATACGGTTGGCGATTTCACGCAGCGGATGATTGGCCTCCGTCGCAAGGCGATCGCGAGTGGCCAGGCCGTAACTTTCGAGCTCGGGGGGGTAGAGTTTGGCGAGTGCTGGGCTCAGCGCGGCTAGCAAGGCGCCGGCTGCCTCGTCTCCGGCGCGCGGCGTTCCGAGTTGGTCCAAGACTTGCCCTCGAAGCGACCTCGGACGCGCCCTAGCCGGAGCTGCCGAGCTGGCCGCGATCCGACGCCGATCTTCTTCATCATCGACGCCGAGCACCACCAGAGGCAAGGAGGCAATGCGCGCTTCTTGCTTGCGACCGTTCGACTCATAGGTGAGCGCGAGCTCACGCCAAATGTCTTCGCGGAGGGGGTCCGAGGTCAACACCTCTTGCAGATGTCCGATAGCACCGGCGCTGTCCCCACGTTTTCGAAGCCTAACCGCGAGCCCTCGTCGGATGTCCGCGCTCGATACGCCACCCTCGAGCGCCGACGAGAGCGCGCTGATCGCGGCTGCCTCGTCACCACAGTGGTCCGAGAGGACACGCGCAATCTCGAGCACCGTCGTTACGCGGCCAACCTCGTCGCTCGCGTGGTAACGACCAAGCGCATCCGCGTAACCTCTCCAGTCGTCCGTCGTGGTGCAAAGCTGCTCGAGTTGAAGCGCGGCTTCGCTACGTGATCCGTCGAGCACGACCGCGCGTTGAAGCGCCTTGTGGGCCTCGCTCGCGTTGCCAGTCGCGTTCTCCAGTTGACCCAGGCGGACCAATGCCTCCGCCTGGTCGCCGTGGCCTTCGTTGAGGTCGAGCAGATGGCGCGCGACCTGCAGCGCCTCGGGGATTTGGCCGAGCTGTTCGTGCACCAACGAAAGCTCTTGCAGGGCCTGTGCATGAGAGGGATCCGAATCCAACACCGACTCGACGTATCGGAAGGCTTTCTCGGGCATCTCGAGGCGCTCGCGGTAGAGTCGAGCCAGCTCGAGTTGAACACGCTGGAGCCGACCGGTTTCCGGAGCTGCCGCGAGGAGCTGTTCCATCGTAACGGCGGCCTCGTGCCACGACTGGTTCGATTCGAAGAAGAGAGACAATCGTTCAAGTGCATCCAGGTGGCGAGGCTCGACCTTCAGCACCCGCTGCAGGGTGCGGATCGCGGCTGCGACCTCTCCGAGCTCTCCACTTTGGATCCGCGAGACCTCCAGCCAAAGGGCGCTCGCGCGTTCGACCGAACCGGCGCCTGACGCGGCCTGCGACAACCGGTCGACCAATGCCGACCAGTCCCCGTCGACCGCGAGAACATCGATCAACCCCTCGGCCGCACGTTCAGAGTCGGGCCACAGCTCGAGTGCGCGCTCGAAGTCGTCGCGCGCGCCCTCGTGGTCTCCCGTTCGTTCGAGCCGAACGAACGCACTTTGCACGTTCAGGTCGGAAGCGGCCTTGGCGTCACGCTCGGACGCAGCCTCGCGTTGGAGCGCATCGACGAGCGCGTTGGGGTCGTCGGTCTCCTGAGCGACGCGTGTCAGCCCGCGCCCGGCGCCGATGTGGTGGGGGTCCGCTGTCGCCGCGGCGCGGAACTGCTCGATGGCCTCTGTGACTGCCGAACCTTCTGCCCGCTCGGCGAGGCGCGTGCGATGGGCTGCAACGACTGCCGGGTCTTGCGCTGATTTGGCAAACAAGGAATCGACTTCGTCCAGCAGTTCCGCGTCTTGGCTTCCTGCGGCGAGCCTCTCGAGCTCCAAAAGGGCGCCCAAGTCCGACGGAGCAGCGTCGAGCACCCGGCGATAGGCGTCGATGATATCGCCCTGC
>JAPUKT010000505.1 GCA_027295555.1 Deltaproteobacteria bacterium | reverse complement strand
GTCGCCCATGGAGATCCGTACGCAAGCGGATTGGGTGATTCGTCCTCAACTACTCGCCATCAGCGGCATCTCGCAGGTGACCGTGATGGGCGGGGAGTTGAAGCAGTACCACATCATCACGAACCCACAGCGTCTGCGGCAGTACGACGTGACTCTCGAGGAGCTGGTGGAAGCGGCCCGGGCCTCCAACTTGAACACCGGCGGCGGCTTCGTGCTCGAGGCCCACAAGGAGCACCTCGTCCGCATCCTGGGACGGGCGGAGTCGCTCGAAGAGATCGGGAACGCCGTGGTGAAGGCCACCAGCCCCTCCCCGGTGCTGATCAAGCACCTCGCGGACGTGCGCTTCGGAAAGCCGGTGCAGCGGGGCGACGGCAGCATCAACGGTGCCCCGGCGGTGATCCTGGCCATCCAGAAGCAACCGGGTGCGGACACTCTGGTGCTCGCCCGGGACGTCGATGCCGTTCTGGAGAAGATCACGAACCTGCTACCGCCGGACGTCGTCATCCACAACCAGGTCTTCCGCCAGGAAGAGTTCATCAACGCAGCGATCGCCAACGTCATCGAGGCGCTACGGGACGGCGCCATCCTGGTCATCATCGTCCTCTTCCTGTTCCTGTGGAACTTCAGGACGTCGGTGATCAACCTGACCGCCATCCCCCTGTCGATGATTGGCACCGCGCTCGTGTTCGACTGGTACGGGATGAGCGTCAACACGATGACGCTTGGCGGGCTTGCGATTGCGATCGGAGAGCTGGTGGACGATTCGATCGTGGACGTCGAGAACATCTTCCGACGTCTGCGAGAGAACCGCGCCAAGGTCAAACCCGAGCCCTCACTGGCCGTGGTGTTCAAGGCATCCTGCGAGGTACGCAACTCGATCGTGTACGCCACGCTGATCGTCGCCGTCGTAGTGGTTCCCTTGTTGAACCTGGGAGGGGTCGAGGGCCGCATGTTCGCCCCGGTCGCAGTCTCCTACATCCTCGCGCTCTTCGCGTCGCTGCTCGTGTCGGTGACGATCACCCCCGTTCTGGCGTCGTATCTGCTCCCCTACGCCAAGATAACGTCCCACAGCAAGGACGCGTTCCTGCTCAGGTTCCTGAAGTGGCTGGACCGGAAGCTCGTGCGCTGGGCCTTGCGCCACACGTGGATCGTGATGGGGAGCGCCACGCTGCTGGTCGTCTTCGCAGTGTTGGCGTACCTCCGCACGGGAGGCGAGTTCCTTCCTCCGTTCAACGAAGGGACCTTCACCGTCAACGTGATCGCGGCGCCCGGCACGTCGCTTCAGGAATCGAACCGGCTGGGCACCATCGCCGAGGGCATGATGAGGGAGGTTCCGGAGGTGGTTTCCACGGGGCGGCGCACCGGCCGCGCCGAGCTCGACGAACACGCCGCGAACGTGAACTACTCCGAAATCGACGTCCGCCTGCGGGAGAGCGAGCGCTCGCGTGACGAGATCATGGAGGACATTCGCGATCGGCTCTCGTACATGGCGGGCGTCCTCGTCAACGTGGGGCAGCCGATCTCGCACAGGATCGATCACCTGCTTTCGGGAGTCCGCGCGCAGATCGCCGTGAAGATCTTCGGGCCTGACCTGGCCACGCTGCGCGTGAAGGCGCAGACGATGTACGACCTCATGGGCGACGTCCCGGGCATCGTCGACCTCCAGGTCGAGCAGCAGGTGGACATCCCGCAACTCAAGATCCGGTTGCGTTCCGAAGAGATCCAGCGGTATGGGCTGACCAAGATGAGAGTCGCCGAGACATTGGAGACGGCTCTCAAGGGGCGCGCGGTTTCCGAGGTGCTCGAGGACCAGCAGGTATTCGACATGATCGTCTGGTTCGATGAGGCCTCGCGCAACCAACCGGAGGTCATCGGACAAACGCTGATCGATACACCGTTGGGGGGGCGCCTCCCTATCTCGACCTTCGCCAAGGTCGAGAGCACGGCGGGTCCCAACACCATCAACCGCGAAAACGTGATGCGGCGGATCGTCGTGCAGTGCAACGTCCAGGGACGCGACCTGGCGAGCGTGATCACCGACATCCGCGCGTTGGAGTCGGGGCTCGAGTTGCCGCAGGGCTACTTCGTCCAGTACGGCGGCCAGTTCGAGGCCCAGCAGGCGGCAACGCAGCGGATCTACATCCTGAGTATCTTCGCGCTGCTCGTCGTCTTCGCCAGCCTGGTGCAGGCGCTCGGTTCCTGGCGCCCGGCTCTTCCATGCATGGTCAACCGGCCGCTCGCTTTCGTCGGCGGGGTGGCTGCGGTCGACCTTTTCGGCGACCAGACCCTGTCGGTGGCGTCCCTCATCGGGTTCCTCACCCTCACGGGCATCGTGATGCGCAACGGCATCATGATGATCTCGCACTACATCCACCTAATGAAGCACGAGGGAGAGCACTTCGACGAGCACATGATCGTGCGCGGCACGCTCGAGAGGCTCTCGCCGGTCATGATGACCGCGGTGACCACCACCCTCGGGCTCATCCCGCTCGCACTGGGGCAGGGCGACACCGGCAAGGAAATCCTGCACCCGCTCGCGATCGTCGTGATCGGCGGGCTCATCTCGAGCACGATCCTCGACCAGGTGGTCACGCCTGCTCTGTTCTTCAGGTTCGGGCGCAAGGTCTACGAACATCAATTCGAGCACGAGCAGGTCGCGGACGACTTCGCGGTGCCGCCCGACTTGATGGTCTTGGCCGAACGCATCGAGGCGAAGCGGTCGAGCGCGCCGAGACGGGCGGAAGCCCCGGATCCGGCAGGGGGCTCCCTGCCAAAGGAAGGTAACGATTGACCCTTGGCCACCGCGGTGGCTGGATAAGGAGGGAAGCATGATACGGAATCTGTTGATCATCCTTGCGCTGGTGAGCCTCGCGCTCGGCGGCTGCGGGAACGGACACGATGAAGAGGGCGGCCACGGCGAGCACGGCGAGCACGGCGCTGGGCCGGCGGTCGAGGTGCCCGACCACTACGCACACGCGGTCGAGAAGCTCGAGGAGCTCTCCACCAAGATCGATGGCCTGATCGCCGACGGGCACCTCGAAGACGTGCACCGAACGGCCGCCGATATCAAGAAGATCGCGGAGAAGCTCCCAGCACTTGCGAAGACCGATCTTCCGGCAGGGATGCTCAAAGACGTCAACGTCACGGCGAAGCAGCTAGCGGGCACGTTCTCCGAGATCGACGAGGCGGCGGATGCGGGCAAGAAGGACGAGACTGTCGCGGTCCACGACCGGATGAAGGCCCTGATCGCCGACCTCAAGAAGCACGCCGCTCACGAAGAGGAGGAAGGTCATGAAGACGAGTAGCCTCGTTCTGGTGCTTTCCCTGCTCGTCACGCCCCTGGCCGGCTGCGCCGGGACACCGAAAGTCGCCGATGCCAGCGAAGTGATCGCGATGAAGAGGTCAGGCGCTGACGACCCAACGATCCGGGCGTGGGTAAGCGCTCCCGGCCGGGCGTTCGATCTGACCGACTCCGACATTGTGGACCTCGCAGAAGCCGGGATCAGCGAGGACGTCATGAACACGATGCTGGCGAAGTCCGACGAGCACCACGAGAAGGAAGGTGGACATGAGAAAAGTCACCATCATGAGCATTAGCAGCGCGAGAACCGTCGCCTGCACCTTGGCTTGCGTGCCCCTCGCACTCGCCTTGATGGCGGGGCGGGGGGCGGCGCAGGACGAGCATGAGCATGAGAAGGTCGGCAAGGGCGAAATTCGGGTCTACCTGGCGGACAAGAGCGGGGAGCCGGTGGATCTCGAGGACGTCACGGCGACGGTGGTCATCGAGCCCAAAGGGGGAAAGAAGCGAATCCTTCGCACGAAGCTCGTCCGTCTCGAGGGAACGAAGAAGAAGG
>JAPUKT010000504.1 GCA_027295555.1 Deltaproteobacteria bacterium | reverse complement strand
CGGTGCCCTCGATGACGCGCTGTCGAATGATGAGGTTCAAATGGTGGTGGTCAATGGGCCGAACCGCGTGCTTCTCGACATGGGCGCAGGGCTGCGATCGACCGAGTTATCGTTCTCGTCGCCGGGCGCGCTCCAGGTCGTAGCACGCCGGCTCGCCGCCCAGAGCGGTCGCGTGCTCGAAGACCAGCCGGTGTTTCACGGCCGATTGTCGTTCGGCCCGCGCGTGACGATCATGCAGGCGCCCTTGGCAGCCAATGGCCCTGTGATCGAGATCCGAGTCGGCCGGGCCGTGTCGCTCGACAAGCTAGCCGAAGAAGGCTGGATGAGCGCCGACGCAGCCGCGTACCTCACGAAGGCAATCGCGGAGTGCCGCAATATCGTCGTCGTCGGCCCTCAGGGATCCGGAGTTACCACCTTGCTGTCCGCGATGGCGCAACGGCTTCCCGAAGAAGAGAACACCGTGGTGATCGAAGCGGTTCCCGACCTCGATGTCGATCGAGAAAGAGTCATCGCGTTGACCGCAGCGGACGCGGGGATGTCGATGGCAGATGCCATCGCCCAAGGCGCGCGCCTGCGCGCCGACCACGTGGTCATGAACGATCTCACGGGAGCAGACTCGGTAGCTGCGCTCGCCGCAGTGAACGGACGCGACCCTGGACACCTCATAGGCGTCCACTGCTCGAGCGCTAAGGATGCAATAGAAAGCTTGGTGTTGGCCGCCAGTTGTGGCGGAGCGAGCCGACCTTGCATCGCGCAGTTGATCGGAAGCACCGTACACACGGTCGTGGCGGTCGAGCGGGGGCCCGATGGCAGCCGCGTCACAGCGATTCACGAAGTCGAAGGCCACGAGGCCGACGACGTGAGCCACAAATCGGTCCCGTTCTAAACAGCGGTCAGGCGCCCCTTGCTCATCACCTCACGCGGCGTCGCACTGACGCCGGGGGCGGGATACGCAGGGCGCGCGAAGTAGTAGCCCTGGCCGTAGTGGGCGCCACAGTCGACCACCACCTTCATCTCCGTCTCTTGCTCGATGCCTTCGGCGACGACGCGCGCACCGAGCTCGTGACAAAGCCGAACGAGGTGCCTCACGAGCACCTGCGCGCGACGGTCGTCGGCGAGGTCGGCGATGAGGTTTCGATCGAGCTTCACGATCTCCGGCTTGAGATCGACGATGTACTTCAGGTTGGAATAGCCGGCGCCCAGGTCGTCGATCGCGAGCGAGACGCCCTTGCCGCGGATCTCGCGAAGGACGCTGTGGCAGTACGCAAAATGAGTCAACGGAACCGATTCGGTGACCTCGAGATAGATCGGTTGGTCGTGTGTGAAGATCGGGTCGTCGGGCTGAACCAGCCATGACTCGTCGAACTCGGCCGGGTGGATGTTGAGGAAGAGCGGCGCACCGTTGCAGTTTGCCGTGGCGATTTCGCGAATCGCGCGCCCCAGTGCGCCGACGCAGCGACTCTTGATCGCCTCGTCGAAGAGCTTGGGTGGATTGATCCAGTGCGGCGAATCGCTCCGGACGAGGGCTTCGTAGGCAAAGGGCTCCATCGTGGTGAGCGAGACGATCGGTTGGTAGACGACGCTCAGGTTGCCGCGCGCCAACACCCCCGGAAGACCTTTCACGCTTCGGGCGCGTGGGGCTCCGGGGCGACGCTGCTGGTGGCTCTTCAGCCAGTTACGAAAGTTCGTCACAAATCTCCCACCACGGTAAGTTTACACGATCATAACCACAGATTGGTATCCCTAATCGGGGATAGTTGCATTCTCATGCGGCCAGCCTAGCGCGGTGTGGAGGCCTCTGGTATGCCCCGCAGCCATGAGCAAGGCAGGATCGAGCGGCCCCGTGGAAGACAGCCCCATCGGTAGCACCTTGGAGCGACATCTTCTCGATCGCCAGCGACGGATGCCCGAGGCAACCGGCGATTTCACAGGGCTATTCCAACAGATCACGCTCGCTACGAAAATCATCGCCAGCCGGGTCAGCAAGGCGGGGCTTTCTGGAATTCTGGGCCTGACGGGCAAGACCAACATCCAGGGTGAGGCGGTCCAGAAGCTCGACATGTTCGCGAACAACACGATCGTGAGCACGGTCGAGGCCGGAGGCCATGTCTGCGTGATGGGGAGCGAAGAGATCGAGGAGCCGATCGCGATCCCGACTCAGTACCCCCAGGGGAAGTACGTTCTTCAGTTCGACCCGCTGGACGGCTCCGGGAACATCGACATCAACGCCTCGATCGGGACGATCTTTTCGATCCATCGACGCATCACACCGGAGGGAACGCCGGGCACGCTCGACGACCTCCTGCAGCCAGGGCGTGACATCATTGCCGCAGGCTACGTCGTCTACGGCTCCTCCAACATGCTGGTCTACTCGACTGGTGAGGGTGTGGATGGGTTCACCTATGACCCGGGCGTCGGCGCGTTCTTCTTGTCGCACCCCAACATTCGCATTCCCGAGCGCGGCGCCATCTATTCGATCAACGAAGGCAACTACCACAACTGGGACGAGGGCATCCGACGGTGGGTCGACTGGATCAAGACGCCCGGCGAGAACAAGAAGGCCTACCGATTGCGCTACATCGGCGCAATGGTCGCCGATGTACATCGCACCTTGTTGCGCGGCGGGATCTTCGCCTACCCGCAGGACGTGAAGAACCGCAAAGGAAAGCTCCGCCTACTGTACGAGGCCAGTCCGATGGCGTTTCTGGTGGAAGCGGCAGGCGGCACCGCATCGGACGGCAAAAACCGCATTCTCGACATCGAGCCGCGGGAGCTTCACCAACGCACCGCGGTGTTCATGGGAAGCCCGGCCGACGTCGCCAATTTGCTTCGGTTCGCTATCACCTCATAGCTTGGGCGTCATCGTGAACGGGACTGCCGTGAGGACGCATCCGCCCGCGGGCTTCGGAAAGTTCCACGTCCTCGCAAGGCGCTTCACGCACGAGTAGATCTGGGGGTCGCGCAAAGACCCCGACACCGAGACGTTCCGAACGGCGCCCGATGGCGCAATCGTCAAAAGGACCGTCATCTGGCCCTGGAGAAGGTTGTTGTCCTTCAGGCGATGTTCGTAGCAAGTCTGAACCTGTTTCCGGGGCGGACCATTGATGACGCGGCGAATCTGGGCGGCCTCGAGGGAGCCGTCGCACTCGGCGGGTTCCCGTGGCCGCTCGCGCTTGGCCACCTCGACTTCGCTCTCGTCTGGGCGGGCATCCTCTTCCGGAATCCCGAGCTCGGGGACGAACTGCTCCCGAGGGGCTCGAGCGGGCGCGGGGACCTCGGTCTTGGACTCCGCCTCCCTCGTGCCCTGCAGGTACAGCCAGACCCCGCCACACGTCGCCAGAAAGGTCAGGAGCACGACCCCGTACCTACCCTTATTGGTCTTTAGCGGCGGTAGGCTCGAACCTTGGGCCACATCCCCCTCACTTTCCCCATGTTGGAGCCATTTCTCGGACTCGTAGCCGAGTGTAGATTCCCCAGCCGATCTAGCCAACTCCCGGGCCTTCGGACGGGCCCGGAATCCCAGTTTGCCGTTCCTCTGCCTCTCCTCTATGGTTCGGCCTCTTTAAACGGCAATTGGTGATGGCGGCTAAGCTCAAAGGGTTCCTTCTCGTTTTTCTCGTTGTGATGCTCTCTGCAGTGTTTGCTCTTCAATTTGGGGGCGGACAGGCCGAGGGGTGTACAGCCGGAGGATCCACGTATCTGGCTCGTGTCTACGACAAGACCCTCAGCCGAGGAGACTTCGAAGCGGCATACGCGGTAGGCAACTTCGGACGACTGCCAGCGGAGACTCAACGGTCGATGGGGTTGCCGCAGTTGGTTCTCAACGGTTTGATCGACCGCACCTTGCTAGCCCGCGAGGCGCGCAAGGTCGGGTTCGAGGTCAGCGAAGGCGAGGTGATGGAGCGGTTCGTCAACGAAGGTGTGATTCTGTTGACCCTCGGTGTCGATGCTCCTCCTGAAGTGCCGCAGGGAGAGATCCCGGTCTCTTTCGCCGACAAGGACGGCAAGTTCAACGCCGAGCTTGCAAAGCGCTACATCGAGAATGGGCTTCGTCGAAGCGTGGGGGAGTTCGCGGACGGCCAGGTCGACGAATACCTCGCCGCCCAGATGCGCGAGCTCGTCGCGTCGACAGTCAACGTGAGTGACGCCGAGGCATGGGAGGACTACGTCCGCGAGAACGACAAGGCGGAGATGCAATACGTGCGATTCTCACCGGCGTACTACAGCAAGCAGCAGCCGGACACGTCGGAAGCCGCGGTCGAGAAGTGGATCGCCGAAAACGCCGACCGGCTCGAAAGAGAGTACGAGGCCAACAAGTACCGCTACACCAACCTCGACAAGCAGGTCCGTTCACAACACATTCTGATCAAGACTGGATCGTACGTCTCCGACGAGGAGAAGGCGCAGGCCAAGACGAAGGCAGAGGCCTTGCACAAACGCGCGGTGGCCGGCGAGGATTTCTCGACTCTGGCCCGCAAGAACAGCGGGGACAAGATCACCGGCCCCAAGGGCGGCGACCTGGGTTATCAGCCGAAGGGCACCATGCCCGACGCCTACGACGAGGCCGTCTTCGCGATGAAAGTCGACGAGATCTCCGATATGGTCGAGACGGAGTTCGGTTATCACATCATCAAGGTGCTGGGGATCCGAGAGGGAGACGTTCCGAAGGAAGAGGCCAAGCGTGAGCTCGCTGACGGCCTGTATCGCCGGGATTGGATCGAATCGCGCGCCAAGGAGGCCGCGACGGCTACGCTCGCCCTGTGGAAGAGCTCCAACGACGAAGAGGTGCGAAAGAAGTTGGCTGCCAACGCCAAGAAGACGCCCGAGTCCACGTTGACGCCTACCCTCGCGGAGACGGGGGAGTTTGGACGGGACAGCGCCCCGTTGGTAGGCCTCCCAACCAACGTTCTGCTCGATGCTGTGTTGGCCGTTGCGGATGGTGAGACGTTCCCCTCCGAGCCGGTACGGGTAGGACGCGAGTGGGTCGTTTTCCGGATCATCGATCGACGGCGCCCCGACAAGGCAGCGTTCACGGACGACCTTCGCGACTCGACGCGCGAAGTGCTTCGCACACTCAAGAAAAAAGAGACGGTGGACCTCTACGTCCGAAAGCTCCGCGACCAAGCGGCAGCCGACCAAGCTTTGCGGATCAACCCGCTCCAAACCCAGGATGACAACAGTTAAAGGAGTAAGCCTTCCCGAGCTGCCGTGTGCGTCGATGACGCTTCCGAGCGGCCTACGGGTGCGGCTCATTCCTCTGCTACATCTGCAGTCCGCCACGATCGCGTGCTTCATTCGGGTGGGCTCGCGCTACGAAACCGTCGAAACCAACGGCCTCAGCCACTTTCTCGAACACATGGTCTACCGAGGGACGGACCGACATCCGGCCGCGCACGACCTCAGCCTTGCCATCGAAATGCTCGGCGGAACGCTCGACGCTGCGACGCATGTCGACTTCACGAGCTACGACCTCACGCTGCCGAGCGAAACGATAGCCCAGGGAACGGAGCTTCTCGCGGAGGTGCTTCGGCAACCCTTGCTCACCGAGATGGGCACCGAAAAGCAGATCATCCGAGAAGAAATTCTCGAAGACCTGAACGAAAGCGGAGAGCAGGTCGACATCGACAACGTCTCGCGACGCCTACTCTATCCAGATCATCCGCTCGGGTTCTCGATCGCGGGTCCGTTGGAAAACCTCGGGCGCTTCGAGACCGATGATCTCAAGCGCCACCACGGAAGTCATTACACCGCGTGTAACTCGGTCTTGTGCATCGCGGGCGCCTTCGACCAAGAGGCCCTGGCGGACGCAATCGGGATGCACTTCGACGGGATGCCGGGGGGTCAATCCGTCGCGCCGACCCCGACCAGCCGCAAAGGAGATCACGAGCGCTTCAAATACGTCCACGAGCAGGGCAGTCAGACCGAGGTGCGGCTTTCGTTTCACACGCCGGGGGTGAACAGTCCCTTGGCGCCGGTATTCTTGCTCTTAGACCGGATCTTGGACGACGGCCTGAGCACGCGGGTCCATCGTGTCATCTGTGAAGAGCGGGGTCTGGCGTACGACGCATTCGCCGGAAGCGACACCTTCGAAGACTGCGGAGTCTGCGATTTCGGGGCCTCGGTAGAGCACCAAAAGGTGCCATTGCTCGTTGAGACGACGCTCGAGCTCATTCGCGAGCTGCAGGAGAGAGCTCCCGCCGAAGAAGAGGTCGAGAAGGCCAAGCGAAGATATTTCTGGGACCTCCGAACCGTTCGAGACGACCCCGAGGACACGGTCCATTTCGTCGGGATGAGCGCGCTCTTCGGGCTTCCCGAGCAGGTCTCCACAATCGCCCAGCAGGTCGCAGACGTGACCGCCGATGATGTCCAACAGGCCGCCCAAACGTACCTGGACTCTCGGCACGCCTACCTGACGTGCGTCGGCGTTCTCGACGACGACCTTCGCTCTGCAGTCGAAGGGCTCGTTCGCGGCTAGACTAGGGGCCGGCAAGAGCTTGGACCGCGATCGCGCGGTGCCTTGTCGCCTTCGTACTCGTCCCCGTAGCTTAACCCTCGAGGTTCACCCAGTGGGCCTCGCCCAAGGGCCCCCACTCCTTCTTCCACAAGGGGACCGTCTCTTTGATGCGGTCGATGGCTTTGCGACATGCGGCGAACGCGTCATCTCGATGCGCGGCGCTAGCTGCTACGCAAACCGCAACGTCTCCGATCGCGAGCTGCCCGACCCGGTGAACCGCCGCGAGCCGGACCCCCGCGTGCTCGGCCGCGACGCCTTCGAGCACCCGTTGCATCTCCTTGAGCGCCAGGCTTTCGTGCGCTTCGTAATCCAGTCGAGCCACGTCTTTGCCCTCTGCGTTGTCGCGCACAACGCCGGTGAAGATACAGATCCCACCGGCGCCGCTGTGTGCGACGGCGTTTCTCACCTCATCGAGGGAGACTTCGGCATCGCTGATCCGGCAGAGGACGACCGGAGCTCCCCCTGCGACGGGGGGCAGCAGGTCGACACGGTCCCCGTCGCAAATCTGCTGGAAATCGTCGACGAAATCTCCATTGACGGCGAGGCGCATACGCGTGAGGAAGGCAGCGATCGACGGATGGCGCTCGGCCACCGCCCGACGAAAGTCGACCTGCGCGACAGCCGCAGCAGGGAATTCGAAGGTCGAAGCCTCGCAGCCTGCGAGCTCACGCGCGGCGGCATAGTAGTGAACATGAACCTTCATGGACGAACGTGAAGCGTAGCAGGCGTGTGAAGTGCGTCAGCTCGACGTTCGGGAGCCGTGCTAGAGTTCGATCGTGACGGAGTCGGGGATGAAGCTGGTCCTGTGGGCAGTGGCTGCAAGCCTGACCGGCGCCATGTTGGCGATCCCTCAGCCCGTCGATCCCTGGGAAATGCCGAGCTTGGTCCTGGACCGAAAGGCCGTCGCCGAGGAGATTCGGCAAAACGACGCGCTCGCCGCAACTCTCTCGGACAGTGAGGAAGTCGATCGCCTTCGGGCGCTCTTCGTCGGCCACGGGCTCGCGGAGATCAACCCACCCTACCTGAAGGTCGACTACGACAGCCGACAGGCGGACATCTATCGCGCGATCAAGGCACTCACTGAAAAGCACGGCCCCGAAGCTTTCTCGGCCATGCGCGCTCATGCCGTCGATGACTTCATTCGCATCTTTGGCGACAGCACCGGCAAGCTCGAGGCCGAAGACGAGATCGGCGCAGTCGGCGGGTTTCGAGAGATCCTCGAGAAATACGGAGCGATCTATCGAGAAGTCTCGATCGCACCTGAAATGACCATGCGAGCACTGTACAAAGCTCGATGGAACTTGATCCATCGCGTGCCAGCAACGGATGGTTTCTCCGAAATCGAGCTCCAAGCGTACTGGGGGTGGCTCGCGCTCCATGGATGGGGAGTGCCGGTGCGCGAGCGCGTCGACGCCCTAGTTGCGTATCGCGATGCTGGAGGCGCAAACGCCCAAGAGGCTGCAGCGCTTTTCGATCTGCTCGAACAGCGACCTGAAAAGGCGGCCAAGCTGTTGGAAGCACTGTACCTGGAAGATCATGAGCTCCGGCTCCGAAACCTCGCGCTTGGAGCGTTCCACGCAGCGAGAGCCGTGCAACGATGACCCCGTCGCCACAGTGGACAGCGAAATCCGTATCTCGTAGCCTAGGGGTTCGTAATTAGCGGAAAAGAGTTGAACCTCCCGTGAAAGTCGACCTGAGGAAGAGCCTCTTCATACTCCCGAATCTGTTCACGCTGGGAAGCGTGTTGTGCGGGTACTACGCGATCTTGATCTGCTCGGACCAACCGACTGGCGACGATCTCTACCGGGCGGCTCTGTTGATCATCTTCGCACTATTCTTCGACACGATCGACGGCCGGGTGGCACGCCTGACCCGCACCGAAAGCGCCATGGGTGTACAGCTTGATTCGCTCGCCGATGTCATCTCCTTCGGCGTTGCACCGGCGATTTTGGTTTACCACTGGTCGCTCAAGGAGATGGGGACCGCGGGCATGCTCGTAGGCTTCGTATTCGTCGCGAGCGGCGCTATCCGGCTCGCGCGGTTCAACGTGACTTCAACCGGGGACGAGGGACATCCACATGCGCCGGGGAAGTACACCCAGGGCCTGCCCATTCCGGCCGCCGCCGCCATTTTGATTTCGATCGTGGTCGCCAACACGCTGACGGGGAAGCTACCGTTCTCCCCGATCATCATCTCGGCACTGGTGGTGACGCTGTCCCTGTTCATGGTGAGCCCGATGCCGTTTCGTTCCTTCAAGGACTTGCGGCTCTCGTGGCGGACTGTGCTCTTCATTTCCGCGGCGCTCGCAGTCACCCTGTGGATCTCTCTGCGCTACCACCCGTCGATGGCCTTGGTCTGGCTGCTGTCCGCGTACGTCGTGATCGGCATCGTCGAAAGCCTGTTCGCATTGATGACCCGTGCTCGTGCAGCGGCAAGCAAAGCCGGCCAGAGCCCGCTCTAGCGGCCGTAGACCGATATGATCGGCACCCCGTCGTAGGTCAGCACGTGGGCAGGCTGCACGTCGTCGAAGGCCATCCACGCTTGAAAATCGACTTCGTTGAAATGGGGCTCATGGTGGACCAGCACGAAGTCGGCCGCCGCCATCGAACGCGCAGGACGGATGTTGTCGGGGAGCAGCCCGTCGGCCTGCATCATCCTCCAGGCCCCCCAGGTCGTGTCGCATGTCCACACCGAGCCACCATCCGGAAGGCGTTCGGTAAGCCAGTCTGCGAGACTGCCCGTCGTGAAGCCCCAGAACTGGCGGTTCATCCCGAGATCGGCAGCACCCGGTGCGCCACCTACGATGGGTGTGTAGTACGACAAGCCGAACGGATGGCTGTGCGAGGTTTGGACGACCCCCGGCATCAAGCACAGGGCTGCGAACGCCCAAGTAGGCCAACGCCGCTCGGTCCAAAGCGCACCGGTGGCGCGGTCGATGACGGCAACAAAACCCCAGCCTGCAAACAAGGCGAGGAACGGATATGCGGCGATCCAGTGTTTGGTGCCTCCGAAGATCGGAGACGAGGGAAGCGCGATCGCGAGCAACGGGGCCAGCATGCAGCCCACCCACAGCACGTCCCCCTTGGCGTCGGTCGCATCTCCCCGTTGGGTTTTCCAAGGGGGTACGAATGCTGCGCGCCGATAGACGAGGCCGACGATCACCAGAATCACGATGGTGAGCGGCACCGTGAACAGGGTCATCACGAACGGCACCGAAATGGGGAATGGCGGCTCGAAGTAGCTCACGCCGAGATACTCGTACGTGTAGTGAACGTGACGGACGTGAAACCGTGCGTACGCCAAGAGTCGGCTCCACGTGTCGTGCCACACCCAGGGCCACGTCGCGATCAGCAGGAGCGGCCCAAGCACGAACATCGATGGCAGCCACAAGAGCGTGGGGCGCTCGAAACGGTCCGCCAGCGCGTGTTGTCGCCGTACCCAGAGATAGTGGATGAGAAAGATGACCGGAAGCATCCAGCTATTGTGTTTGGTCGCGAGCGCGAGCCCGAAAGCGAGTCCGGTGATCAGCGCCCATCTGCGATCGGAGAGCGTGTGCCAGTACGCGTACGCCGTAAGCGTGATGAAAAACGCGATCGGGACATCGAACGCCGCGAGATGGCTGTGATAAAAAACCCGGGGAAGAAGGGCGAAGGCGAGGGCCGCAAAGAGCGCTCCTCTTCGCCCCATGGTGACCGCTCCCCAGGCATAGATCAGCCACAAGAGGAGGCCCGCCATGAGCATCGCCGGGAAACGAAACGCGAGCGACTCCGACGAGAAGAGGCGGAGCTTCTGGTGGGCAAGCCAGCTCCACGCGAATGTGAGCTTCATCCACGCGGGATGCTCCCAGTTGTAATTCCACGCGCGATCGATGCGATCGCGGCCGAACGCAGAGCCGGGATCTGTCAGGAGCTCCGCAACCCACGCGCCGTAGTCTTTGGCGGCATGCGCGTAGAAGCTTTCGTCGCGCGACATCGCGAGATCGGGGGCCGTCCAGACGAGCACCATCACGTATCCGACACACAGGGCAGCCCCGACCAACTGGTCGGACAGCGTGAGCCTGCGGTCTGTCATGGCTTGCCCCTTGCGTGTCGGGTCGACGCGGACCAGCAGAAAGTACGCGCATGGGGTCTCGCTGCCGTGGTCTCGATGCGCACGTCGTGGGGGGTTCCGTCCCATCGCGCGGTGTCGATCTCCAGTCGCGTCCAGCCGTCCCGGTCTTGGTGGCGCATCTCTCCGGCCAAGCGATCGTCGATGAAAACGCGAAGTCGTACGGAGATGTTCCCCGCGGTACGCTCATTGTTGTAGTCGAGGCCCCCGTGCACCACGAGCCGGTCGCCGAACGGAACGTCGCGAAACGTCGCACGCACCGGGTCACGGCCGGCCGGGTGCTGCCACAAGCAACGACGCGGTTCGAGCTCGAGGTCAGCCATCACCGTGGGGCCCACCCAAAGCCATGGGCGCTCGGGGTCGCACACGAACCGATCGGAAGGGGGCAAAGGACCATGCCCGAGGCCGCCACCCTCCACTTTCGCATGCGTCCACGGACATGGCTGTGAGCCCTCCTTGGTGAGAAGGTCGACCTCCGCACGATCGATCTCTTCGACGAAATCGAACAAGACCTCGTCCGTCCACACTGGCCACATGCGCACGCGCACGCCTCCAAAGGTTTCTTCGAGCGCGGGGGGCTCACTGCGACTGGTGGCACCACGGATCCCGACCTCCCAAACCCGGTCAACCCCCGCGAGGTCGCTGACGGATGCCGAGCGGGGCGACAAGAGGTCGCCCAAGTAGCTACGGACGATCGGGTCTACCCAACGCGGCGCGGCAACGACGCGATCCGTGGGTTCGAACCGCTCGCGCACGAAGGCGGCCGCGTCCTCCCACGAGTCACCAGTTGGAACTCCTGCGCGGATGACTGGATGCGCTACGAGCTCGAAGACCGCCACGCCGGCGACCAGCACCCAAACCCACGCAGCGAGGCTCGACTTTCGGCCTGCTTCCGCCACGCGCCTCGATGCTAGCAGGGGTCAGATCATTCCGCAGCAAGGCAAACGAGCTCATTCAAGGGGGCTTGACCGCCTGGACGGAGCGCTCAAGGCTCGCGCTATGTCTCCACTCGACAATGCTTTGCTTGCGATCGAGCGCGCGTGCGGGTCTGGCTCCGTCATTCGGGACGAGAGCCTGCGCGAGGGATACGCCGGGGACGAGAGCGAAACCACGCCGTGCATTCCTGAAGCGGTGGTTCGAGCGAGTAGCACCGAGGAAGTCTCCCAGGTCATGCGGGCGGCGTTCGAGCACGGAGTTCCGGTCACGCCTCGGGGAGGCGGCACGGGGCGCGTGGGCGGCGCAGTTCCGGTCCGAGGGGGCATCGTGCTCACGTTCGAGCGGATGGCTTCGATCAAGCACATCGACCGAAACGAGCTCACGACCAGGGTGCAACCCGGTGTGATCACCGGCGAGCTCAAGCGCACCGTGGAGGAGGATCTGCTTTACTATCCACCGGATCCCAATTCGCGCGACTCGTGCGCCATCGGGGGAAACCTCGCCACAAACGCAGGTGGACCGCGAGCGTTCAAGTACGGCGTGACGAGGGAGTATGTGCTCGGCATGGAGGTGGTGTTGGCTGACGGCACGGTGCTTCAGCTCGGCCACGAGACAAAGAAGGGCGTCACGGGGTACGACTTGACGGCGTTGGTGGTCGGGAGCGAAGGCACGCTCGGGATCGTGACGGAAGCCACGTTGCGCCTGATCCCAAAACCCGAAGCGACCGTCACGCTCCTCGCGTGCTTCTCGGGCCTCGACGAAGTGGCCCCGGCGGTGCAGACATTGCTCTCACAGGGGCATGTGCCGTCTTGCATCGAGCTGCTCGACTCAGAAGCGATACGCATCGTGCGACCCGAGGCGGGATTGACCATCCCCGACGAGACGAAAGCGATCCTTCTCGTGGAGCTCGACGGTGAAGCAGGCCGACTCGACGGTGATCTGGAAGTCTGCGGGAACGCCCTCACCGATCTCGGTGCGCTCGAGGTTTTGGTTGCACAAACCAGCGGAGAGCGGGACCGCCTGTGGGCGTCCCGGCGTGAGTTGAGCCACAGCCTCCGTCGCCAGGCCAAGAACAAGCTATCGGAGGACGTGGTCGTTCCGCGGACGAAGATGGCGGATCTTCTTCGCACCTGCGCCGAGCTATCAGACGAGAATGAGCTGGTAATTCCGACGTACGGTCACGCCGGCGACGGAAACCTTCACGTGAATTTCCTCTGGGACGACCCGGATCAGAAGCGCAAAGTGGATGATGCCGTCAAGCGGCTCTTCGAGCGCGTGATCGAGCTTCGGGGAACCCTGAGCGGCGAGCACGGGATTGGGGTTCTGAAGGCCCCTTATCTCCCGATGGAGCAGTCGCTCGCGCTCATCGACTTGCAGCAACGCATCAAAGACGTGTTCGATCCCAAACATATCTTGAACCCGGGAAAGATCTTCCCCGCGGACGCAAAGCGTTTTCACGGCGTCTGCTAGTGTAAGCCACTGTACGCTGAACCCTACACAGGCGACGTCCGCGGACGGCTAGCAACCCGACGGCGATCCCGCGTAGCCTCACGCTGCCGGGATGCGCAAGAAGATCGAAACCACAGCGTTCGTGGCGGCGTTCGTCGTCGCGTTTGCGCTCGTGCTCGGGCTCTTCCTGTGAACGGCTAAAGTGATCGTGCTACTTGCCGACTGGTTCGAA
>JAPUKT010000503.1 GCA_027295555.1 Deltaproteobacteria bacterium | reverse complement strand
ACGGGCTTCATAGTGGTCGGTTCATCGAGGAGACGCTGGAGGCGCTGTGTGTGCAGCTCGGTGCGACGTCGGCCTGGAGCACGCTCGAAACCAAAGGGGGTAGCGGCCCAATGCACCGCTCCCGCACGGAGAGCTTCCGTGGGATCTCGCCCGCGGTGCTTGCGCAGCATGTGACCGATGTGTTGAGCCAAGTACAGACGGGGCTTCGGACGGTGGCTGGCCCGGTGCCGTATGCCTCCACGGGGTCGTTCGCGGGTGTTCCACTGTGGTCGCGGCCGACTTCCTCCGGACGTGGGCGGAGCCTGATCGGCGCCATGTATCTGGAGTTCGCCCACGATGAGGGGACCAGGAGCGCTGTCCTGGAGTTCGTGGAGTGTGTGGGTTCGTTGCTCGGGGGCGTGATCGCGCAGCAAAGCTTGATCGAGGCGACGCAGGAAGACCTTCGTGTCGAACGGACCACGGACCACAACGAGCACTACCTCGGCCTCGAGGAGCTTCTGGCCCCGGAGAGTATGCACGCCATTGGCGAAGAGCTGCGCGCGGCCATCACCGGTAAGGCTTCGATCATGCTCTTGGGCGAATCGGGCACGGGCAAAACCCAGCTCGCCACCGCATTCGCACGGACAAGCAATCAGGAGCCGATCGTCCGCGCTACCTTGGGAATGGCCGACGACTTGAATACGATCACGTCGGAGCTTTTCGGACACGAACGCGGTTCCTTCTCGGGTGCGGTCTCCAAGCGAAAGGGCTTGGTCGAGTACGCGGACGGGGGAACCCTGATCCTCGATGAGGTGCTCAATCTGCGCGCGCACGCGCAGCAGCTGCTTCTCGACTTCACACAGTTCGGTTCGTATCGTCCGCTCGGCTACCAGGGGCGTGAACCCAGGGTCGCGAGCCTTCGCCTCATCTCGGTGACCAACGGCGACATCGCCGAGGCCATCGCCAACCGGCGCTTTCGCCAAGACCTCTACTACAGGCTTGCCACCGTGCCGATCACCTTGCCGCCCCTCCGAGAGAGACGGTGGGATATCCCGAATATCGCAGTTCGCTATCTCAACCGGACCGACGCACAAACCGATTGGGAGCTCGATGGCGAAGCGAGCGATTCGCTCATCGCGCCCCATATCGAATGGGCAGGGAACATTCGCGAGCTCGAAGCGGTGATGGAGCGCGCGAGGAACCGCGCCCGCGCGAGCAGTTCGGGAGACCCGGTGATCGAGGCGCGTCACCTCGACCTCGGCGGCGAACCCGCGCTCGGAGAGTCCAAGCCAGCTCCCGTAGGGCAGGCGAAGACCGACCCTCCTCAGGGAGGGATCCGTGAGAGATGGCAGCAACTTGGCGATCAAAAAGAGAGCCTCGATGCGCTCGAGAAAGAGATCATCGAAGATGCGCTCGCGGCCTCTGGAGGCATCGTCGCGAGGACCGCACGGATGCTTTCAGTCCCGCGCACCGGACTGATCAGCCGCCTGGCCACGCTCGAAATCGACCCCGAGAAATTCAAGGATCGACACCAATAGCTCACGGTAGCGGGGCTCGGGCCGACGCCCTGGTCAACGCGCGAATCCGGGCCTAGCATGGGCATCCATGACGAGCTTATATGACGCGTCCCGAAACATCGCTTAGAGACCTCGTTGGCGAAGAGTTTGGGCCATATAAGCTCGTGCGGCGCTTGGGGATAGGCGGCATGGCGGAAACGTTCGAGGCGATCCGCAGCGGCCCAAGTGGGTTCCAGCAGCGCGTCTGCCTCAAGCTAGTGCTCCCGTTCTTCCAAGACGACGAGAACTTCATCGAGCTCTTCCAGCGCGAAGCGAAGCTCGCCGCCAGGCTGCGTCACAGCAACATCGTCGGAGTGATCGACTTTGGCGAGGCTGGTGGCAGGTACTACATGGCACTCGAGCTCGTGGACGGCTGCGACCTACGGACTCTGCTCGATGCGCAAGATCGGACGAGGCTGCCTTGGGAGCATGTCACCCTCATCGGGCTCGACCTCAGCGCAGGCCTGGAGCATGCCCACCATCCATCTGAACAAAAGGCCGTCGACGAGTCCGGCTCCCATGTACAGGCGATCGTGCACCGAGACATCTCTCCAGGCAACGTGCTGATCAGCCGCCGCGGGGAGATCTTGCTTACCGATTTTGGCGTCGCCAAAGCGATCACGGGAACCGCCCGCAAACAAAGCACCGTCAAAGGAAAGATCCCGTACATGTCGCCCGAGCAACTCAAGGGCGAGGTAGTCGACGGACGCGCCGATTTGTTTGCGTTGGGAGTAGTCTTGTTTGAAGCGATGTCCGGACGGCGTCCATACGAGGGGGCGCACGATCCAGCGACGATTATGCTCACGCTTAGCGGCGAGCACCCTTCACTTCGCGAGCTAGCTCCCGAAGCGCCGGATGGACTTTGCGAGGTGATCGAGAGCCTTCTAGACCCCGACGTCGAGCGAAGGCCCCAGACCGCCGCGGTTTTGATCGAATCACTCGATGACTTTGCGCCGCCGCGCCGCATTCGCCGAAAGCTGGGTGAAATGGTGGCCGAAACAGCCCAGGCGGCGGAGTTGCTCGCACGGGATGTGTCTTCGGCTGTGGTGGAGAACGCGAGACGTCGTGCGGCAGCGGGCGAAGCTCCCACCGTTCGCACTCTAGAGGGGTCGGATACCAAGTCGAGGCGGCGCGCTGTGA
>JAPUKT010000502.1 GCA_027295555.1 Deltaproteobacteria bacterium | reverse complement strand
GCAATTCCAATGAGCTCGAGTGCATGCAGATTGTCAGGATTACGCTCGGCTTCGTACTCCCACAGCGTCTGGCTAACCTGGAAGTGGGTGACGTGTTGCCGAGTCGATAGGCCGCACGCGACGAGGATCATGCACACGCTGAGTCCCAAAAGAATGCGCGACTTCGGTGCTTCGTCGGACGCGCGGGCCACCGCCCGTCCAAACAGCGCGGCGACTCCGAAGATCGGGACATACAGGAAACGCTCAGCCGCCAACCCGTATCCGTGAAGGTCGACGATATTCAGCACCGGCGCGAGAAAGAGCACGAACCAAGCGAGGTCCGCCAACCACGCTTTGCCGCGCATCGCGCGAAACTTCGTGGCGAGGGCGACGATCCCGATGGTCGCGAAGCCCCCGATCGCGAGAGTGATAGCCGGCACGACCAGGGAGCCTGAACAGTCGGTGTACCGAAACCCACGCTCCACGAAAGGACGCCAAGGCCAGGCTGTCGCTTCGATGTAGTATCCAAGGGTGCCGAGGACGCGTCGGGGAAGCCCCGCCCAGGCGATCGCGGCCTCCGGAGGCGGCATGATGCCGAAGCGAGCGACGACGAAGACCGCAAACACCACGGTCGCCATGCCCCAACGCTTCCAGTCAACGGCGCCTCGACGGGCGTACAAGTCGATCCACAGGACGGCGGGGATCACGATCGCGGTCTCTTTAGCGAACAGGGCCAACCCGAATAGAATCGACGGAAAGACGGTGGACTCCGGGCGTTTGATCCAAACCGCGTAGCCACTGAAGATGAACAACGCCATCCAGAGCTCCGTCGAAGCGGAGATCCAAGCCACGCTTTCCGCACGTGACGGATGGATCGCAAAGAGCGCAGCCCCAGCCAAGGCGCCCAACCAGCCACCCCGACCCTCACCCAAGCGCTCCTGAAGCAGGACGAGCACGAGGGTCACGATAATCGAGTGCAGGAAGAGGCTTACCACGTGGAAGCCCCGCGCATCGAGACCGAACAGCTGGTGCTGCGCAAACAACGCGAACGTCGTGACGGGCCTATAGACTTGTGCGTAGGTCTCACTCAGCTCGGCTTTCGACGAAGAGATGTTCCAGAATTCCGTCGTCAACAGCTCACGGAGGAGGCTCGGGTCGCGCAGGGTGGCGTTGTTCACGATGAGCGAGAAGTCGTCCCACACGAATTCGCCGTGCAGCCCTATCCCGAAGACGGCGACAATGACCGCCCACAGCAGGATCAAAGACAGCGCCCGGGCCTTTCGCATTGCTCTACCTGTCCAGCTCCTCTCCAAACAGCCGTTTGGCATGGCTCGCCGTGGCAGTTGCCCGGTCGACGTCGCCCTTCCGTTGGTACGCGGCGATCAGCATGCCCCAACCGGCTTTCGCCACCGGATAGGACCGTGTGATCTGTTCGAGCTGCACGATCGCCTCGTCGGTGTCGCCCGACACCAGGTGTGCGCGGGCTCTCGGAAGCGCCACGTTGTTGGGGTCGGCCATCAATCGGTCCCGGATGGTCTCGCTTGTAATGTGCATGTCGAATCGCAGGGTGCCGCGATCTGCCGACAGCAGGGATTTTTCCATGAACTGATCGTACACCCCGCGAACGTAAACGACGGTCTCCGGATCGTCCGGAATTGCGAGGTCGAGCGAGGTTTCTAGCTGGCAGAGCGCGAAGCGGATTGCCGTCCATTGATACCGTTTGTGATCGGCTGCTTGGAAGCCCTCGGTGCACAGTTGGTGAGCGCTGTCCGAGAGCCCTTCGTACTTGGCCATCCCGGCAAGCGCCCAGAGGGCCTCCGTGTTGCTCTGATCCACCTCGTACTCGTGAGCCCAGAGGGTGTAGTCGGTTCTGAAGTGGCTCACGTGGATCGCACTCGCTAGGACGAACAGCACCGACACTCCCGCGGCGAGTCCCATCACTGCCCTGCGCGTCGACACGTCGTATAGGAGAGCCAGAGTGATCGCGCGTGCGATGAGCGCGCAAACGCCCATCAGTGGCCAGTAGAGGAACCGGTCCGACGCTCGTGCGACGGCGTCGATGTCCAAGATGTTGAGCGTTGGGAGGAGGGGGATGAAAAACCAAAGTGCATCGGCCAGCCACGGTCGGTACTTCTCCCGGTGTCTCCAGGCCAAGAACGCGAGAACCGCCACGCAGGACAATGCCGCGACGCCCAGCCCGATGGCCCACGGCGCGAAAATCTCGTTGCTGGCCGCGTCGTAAGAGCGCGCCGCTGGATGAACCGTTTGTGGCCACGGAAGCGCGACGCGTTGCACGAAATAGCCGAGCGTTGAAAGCACGCGCACCGGCATCTCCGCCCACCCTGGTCTACCGGTGGCCGCAATGGGCACGAGCCAGATGCGGAGTGCAAGGGCTGCCGTGATGATCCCGGTCGAGATCGACCAGGGCTGCCAGATGCGGGTACTGCGTCGAAGCAGGAAATGATCGGTGAGGAGCAGAAGCGGCACGACCACCGCGACCTCCTTGGAGAAGAGCGCAAGGGCGAACAACACGCCAGCCAACACGCTCCGTCGACCGTGCCAAGCTTCGAGACCAAGCAGAAGCCAGAACACCATCCACACGTCGACGCACCCGGAGACCCACGCGATGGTCTCCACACGGCTCGGGTGCACCGCAAACAGCATGCCACCGAAGAAGAGGGCCAATGGAGGTGCAGAGGGAATACGCCGCGTGATCCATCGAATGCAAAGAACCGTGCAGACGATGTGCAACACGATATTCACGATGTGAAAGCCGACCGCGTTCGCACCGAAAAGCTGCATTTCCACGAGGTAAGCGGCGCTCACAACGGGGCGATAGACGGCCGCGTAGAACTCGTTGATCGTCAATGGAGACCCCGACCAGAACGACGAGCTAACCACCTCGACGAAGCTCGACCACGACTGCAATCGCGCATCGCGGAGGATCAGGTGAACGTCATCCCATACGAAACCGCCGAAGGGCGCTCGCGCGTACGCCACGACCACCAGCGCAACGCAAGCCACCGTAGGCCACTGCTTCGGAAGTGATCGCACGCGCTCCATCCCCCGCGAACTATAGCCAACTGGGGTCGCAAGCCCCATTTTCTATGCGGAGTCGGGCGGGATGTTTCGGACTTCGACGATTTCGCAGGTCACCTCGCCACGGGGGCGTCGCACCGTCACCTCATCCCCGACCTGACGCCCCATGAGCGACTTACCCACTGGGGAGTCCATGCTGATCCACTTCTTCTCCGCATCGATCTCATCGGGCCCGACGAGTCGGTATGTGAGCTTGTTTCCCTCTTCGTCTTCGATGGTGACCCAACTGCCGAAATATACACGGCCGTCGTCCGGGGGCTTCTCGTCGACGATCGTGAGAACTTTCAAGCGTTGACCGAGAAATCGAAGGCGGCGATCGATCGCGGCAAGACGTTGCTTGCTGTATTGATACTCGGCGTTTTCCGAGCGGTCGCCCTCTGCAGCAGCGACCTGCACCGCCTTCGCCATTTTCGGACGGTCGACGTTCCACAACCGATCCGCTTCTTCTTCGAAACGGCGATATCGCTCGGGCGTGATGTAGCCCGGCTTGGAAGACGTATCGGGACGGGTGCGACGGCGAGTCATGGCTTCGGTGCCGGTGTCGGCGTCTCTGGGTTAGCATAGCCCGGCGTGGATCGGGCAAGCCTATTTAAGATCGCTCTCGTTGCTGTCGTGGTCAGCCTCATAGCTTGGTTCTATGCGAGCGGCAGCTACGAAGAGATCGACCCGCAGGAGATGCGGATTTGGATTCGAAACGCGGGGGTTTGGGGGGGTGTCCTCTTCGTTGTGGCGTATTCGTGCGTGCAGCCTCTCGGAGTGAATGGGCTGCTTTTCTTGCTCAGCGCCCCTCTGATCTGGAGCCCGACCGAAGCCTTCCTTCTGAACTGGGCCGGCACGGTAGGGACTGGCGTCGTCTCTTTTTCGTTTGCTCGCTTTGTCGCGCGGGACTGGGTGCAGAAGCGACTTCCGAAGCGCGTGCATCGGTTCGACGATCGGCTCCACACGCGCGGGTTCGTGACCGTGTTTCTCTTGCGCCTCGTGTTCTACACGACCCCCGCGGTCCAGTACGCCCTGGGAGTCTCGCGTGTGAAGATCGGACCTTTCATCCTCGGCAGCATCCTCGGAGTGGCGCCGTTCACGTTTTTGACGACCCTGCTCGGCATCCGTATCAACGCCTGGCTCGACGAGCATCCCGTCTCGACTTGGCCGTGGGATCGGCTGGGCCCTTTGCTGGTCTTCGCTGCAGTAGCAACGGCAGCGATGGGGATTTTCATCGTTCGTAAGTGGAGGGCGAGGGCCGTCGATTGAGGTTGTGGTATACGCAGGGCAAGGAGATTCAACATGTCAACAGTGGGTAAGGCCGCCGCAATTTTTGCCATCGTGATCGCGATCATCGGAGGCTACGTCTGGGGGCGTTCCGACCAGCAAGCTGGGCGCGTAGCGCCGTTTACCGAAACGGCAGAAGCCGAGAAGGACGAAATCGACGTCTACTATCCCGGTGCCGAAGAGCTCGGCAAAGACGAGATGCGGGTGGTCGCTCTCGGGACCGGCATGCCCACTTCGCGGCCAAAGCAGGCGGCGGCCTGTTGGTTGGTCGAGCTCGGCAATGGCGACAAGTTCCTTTTCGACATCGGCTCGGGATGTCACGAGCGCCTCGCTGCGCAAAAAATTCCCTACGACCTCATCGATAAAGTCTTCATCGGACATCTCCACGTCGACCACTACGGCGACCTGGCTTCGTTCTGGCTCGGGGGCACCACGATGAATCGTTTGGTCCCGCTACGGATTTGGGGCCCGAGCGGAGCGACGCCGGAGTACGGCACCCAAGCCGCCATCGACAACATGAAGGAGATGTACGTTTGGGACATCGGTACGCGCTCGGGGGTAATCGACTTTCGAGGTGGCGAGCTCGAGGTGCACGAGTTCCCCTTCGATGGGATCAACGAAGTCATCTTTCAGGAGAACGGGGTCACGATTCGCAGCCTTCCAGCGATCCACGGCCTCGATGGCGCCATCAGCTTCATCCTCGACTGGAACGGTCTGAAATTCACGTACTCGAGCGACACAATTCCCAACAAGTGGTGGATCGAGCACACGAAGAACGCCGATATTTCGATTCACGAATGCTTCCTCCCATCGGTTTTGCTCGTGACGAAGCAGGGCTTTGCGCCAATCGAAGCGCTGCAGGTCGGAACCCAAGGGCACACTTCGCCCGAACAGTTCGGCAAAGTCATGACCATGACTGAGCCACGACTGGCGGTTGGCTACCACTTCTTCAACGACTTCGACACACAGCCCGAGGTGATGCGGCGCGTACGCAAGACCTACCAAGGGCCGCTCGCGCTGGCGGTCGACTACATGGTTTTCAATGTCACGAAGGACGAGATCCGCGTGCGCATGTCCGCGGTCGACGAGGAGGTCTGGCCGAGCCCCCCGATGAAGAAGAAGAATCCTCCAGACTTCGAAAACGTGATTCCGATCTCGGACTTCACGAAGTCGGGCGCCCTAGCGTTCCCCGAGATCGTTCAGCCGATCTACGACGAGATCAACCAGATCTACGGGACGGACTTCGAGCCAGCCTTCAAGTAAGTCAGTGGCAGCACACTGACGCTGACGCTGGGGGTGGTTCCGCCCCCCCAGAGGCGGTACCCTCCTGCCCGTGGAGCGATTGCCTGCACCTGAGCTTCCCCGATGGATTGCGTCGGAGGTGCCGTTCACTCGGTATCGCGTTGCCGTGGGCGACGGGCTTCGCATGCACGTGATGGAGACGGGGCGTGGGAGACCGGTGCTGATGGTGCATGGCAATCCGACGTGGGGCTTTCTCTATCGCAAGGTTGCCATGAGCCTTCAGGGGCAGGGGCTTCGGGTGATCATGCCGGACCTCATCGGTTTTGGCTTCAGCGACAAGCCAAGAGACTTCTCAGTGCACAGCATCCGCAATCACAGCCGGTGGCTCGGCTCGCTGATCGACCAACTCGATCTTCAAGAAGTGATTCTCGTCGTGCAGGACTGGGGCGGAGCTATCGGCACACATCCCTTCGTCACGCGGCCAGAGCGACTGGCGGGGATGGTGGTGCTCAACACGGTGCTCGACGCACCCCCGCCGAATTTCAAGCCGACAGGGTTTCACCGGTTTTCACACCTGCCCTTGGTGAGCGACTTCGTGTTCCGCGTGTTGCCGCTTCCCCAGGCCGCTTTGCATCTCGCGCAGGGCGACAAATCTAGCATTCGCGGCGACGTCGCGCGCGCGTACCGCTATCCACTACGGCGTTTTCGAGATCGCGTCGCACCGCTCGCAACCGCTAGGATGGCGGTCGACCGCATGGGTCACCCCTCCATTCCAGCGCTGGAAGAGTGCGCCGAGCTCGTTCGGGGTTTCACCGGGCCCAAAGCGATGGTCTGGGGGCGACGCGATCCAGTGCTGGCGCGTGCGCTCAAACGCACGAGGGCGCTCCTCGGTGATCCACCCGTGACGGAGACGCAGGCGGGTCACTTCCTTCAAGAGGAGGTGCCTGACGAGATCGCGGCCGCCGTTCGCGACGTTAATGGCCTTCTAAGCCGCGGTTCGGCGGATGCCGTGGAACAGCAAGCGTAGCGCCGTCTGAAATTGCTCTTCTTGCGCCGTTCGCGATGGGATCGTTCCGCCGAGCCAGGTGACCATGCCGAAGTAGTGCGTGCTGAAAACCTGTTGCGCAGCATCCATCGCATCCACCGACGAGTCGAGCTCACCGTTACGCTGTTCGCGCCGAATGAGGTCCGCGACACGATTGACGAGCTGGAAAGTCCAAGCTGCCGTATCCGCGCGTTGACTTCCGTCGGTAAACAAGAGCTCCTTGATGAACACTCGGCTTAGGCGACGCTCCTGCGCGTAACACTCGGTCAACGCGGCGAATACGTGGGTGAGCTGCTCCTCGAGCGAAGATGCCACCATCGTCTCGAAGGCGCGGTTGGTAGCACCGTCGATCTGCCGTTGCATCAGGTGAATGAGCAGGTTGCGCTTCTCTGGGAAGTAGTTGAAGAGGGTTCCAGCGGCGATGTCTGCAGCTTCGGCGATCTCGCGTGTCGACGTGGCCTCGTATCCTTGCGTCGTAAAGAGCCTCCAACCGGCCTCTTCGATGCGGCGTATTGTTTCTTCCTTGCGGCGTGCGCGACGGCTCATGTGATCCCCCCGCACGACTCTCGTTCCGCACGGCCCACGAACCAAGTTTTCCGCACCCCGAACGTTCGCCACCTCACCGAAAGGTCATTTGTGAGCTGGCGAACAACCGCTGCCTCTAGTAGCCCCCAAGCAACCATGATACTTCCCACCTACATTGTCCCATGTTTCTTTCGAAGGCACACAAGGCCGTCTTTGCGCCTCTTTTATGGGTGTTGGCGGCGTGCGGGGATCCCGGCGCGGCCCTTGATGTCGAGGGCGAAGTGGGTTCGACGAGTGCAGCGATCGTCGGGGGATGGGCAGCTACAACTGAACAGATTTTCGCCACCGTCGAGATCCGACGAACCGGCGCGGGATCCGGCTTCTGTGCGGGCGCTTTGATCTCGCCGCTCCTGGTCGCGACCGCCGCACATTGCGCCGTGATCGAGCCCGAGCTGGGTGTCGTGCAGGCAGCTCCACCGGGCTCTCTGCAAGTCGCGGCGGGCCACCTGTCGAGCTCGTCGCTCGACGCAAGCATGGTTCGCGCCGTCCACGAGATACGCGTCCACGAGGCGTATGACCACGATTTCATCATGGGGCGAAGTCGTGCTGGTGCAGGGAAGGGCGGGATCGGTTCGCCCAACGATATCGCGCTCCTCTTTCTTGCGACTCCGTACGATGGGATCCCGAACGCGCCGATGTTGTCGTCGACGGAGGGAGAAGAGCTGGTTCGACACGGCGATCTCGGCTTCGTGGCCGGCTACGGGGTCTACGACCTCGATGAAGACTTGTCTGGCGAGCTCTACATTTCGGATGCCATCATCGATATCCTCGGCCCACGAGAGCTCCTCACGAGGCGGCCCGATCAGATGGGCGACTCTTGCTACGGCGATTCGGGCGGGCCTTTCTACGTTCCGACCGAGTACGGCGACTTTCTCGTAGGCTTGGTATCGCGCGGCCGCTCCGACGTGGAGCGAGACTGCGGTGATGGTGGGGTCTACACGTTGCTTTCCGCTTATCTTCCGTGGATCGAGCAAACGGCAGGGGTTCGTTTCGCACCTCGCCTCCTTCCCGAGACCGAGCCCGTTGCATTTCGGCCGGCTGGCGCCCAGGCATACACCGCGCCGCCAGGCGCTGAGCTCGACCGGATCCGTTCTTGCGCAGTATCCCAATCCAACACGGGGGCTCCGCTTTCGGCGTTCCTTATATTTGCCGGACTGATCTGGATGCAACGCCGAATCTCGCGGGCGTAGCCCATGCTACGCTTCGCGCAGCGATGGAGCCCTCTACCGAGCGACCGCAGGCGCGACTGACCAAGATCGTATGCACCATCGGGCCCGTCACACGATCGTGGGACGCGCTCTCTGCGCTTGCTGGGGCGGGCATGAATCTGGCTCGGCTGAACATGTCGCACGGCGACCAAGCGTCGCACTTGCAGGTGATTCGCAACCTCAAGAGCCTCAACAAGAAGCTGCCGCATCCGATTTCGATCTTGATGGACATTCAAGGTCCGGAAATCCGTACTGGGGAGCTTGCCAAGAGCCTGGACCTCGCCGCGGGCGACGTCTTCTACTTCACGGTTCTCGCCGATGACGCGGAAGAGCGGAGCGTCCACGTCAACTATCGGGACATGGTCAACGACCTCAAGGTCGGCGAACGAGTCACGGTCGACAACGGGCTCATCAACCTCGAGGTGCTGGAGGTCTCCGAGCATCGCCTCAAATGCCGCGTTCTCGACGGCGGCACACTGGGGTCCCGGAAGCATGTCAACCTTCCCGGTGTTCGGGTCAATCTGCCTTCGATCACCAAGAAAGACCGCGAGGACATCGCCTTTGCGATCGAGCAGGATGTCGACTTCATCGCCTTGTCCTTCGTGCGAGCCGCTGAAGACGTCTTGGAGGTACGGCAGATCGTCAAGGAGGCAGGCGGGCACCAACGACTCATCGCAAAGATCGAAAATCAGGATGGCGTCGACAACTTCGACGCCATCCTCGAGGAGACCGACGGCATCATGGTGGCGCGCGGGGATCTCGGTGTCGAGGTCGCTTTCGAGGAGCTCCCGGTCTTGCAGCGCGAGATGGTGCGCCGTTGTGCGATCGCCGGAAAGCCGATCATCGTGGCCACCCACCTTCTCGAATCGATGATCGAGAACCCACTCCCGACTCGGGCCGAGGTCACCGACGTTGCCAATGCCGTCTACGAGCAAGCTGACGCGATCATGCTCAGCGGCGAGACGGCTACAGGGCAGCACCCGGTTCGATGTGTCGAGGTCCTCGATACGATTGCACGGCGGATTGAGGAAGGGCCCGGGCTCGATTTCTATCTCGAACGTTCGCCGCCCACCACAGAGCGTGGCCATATTGCGCAAGGCGCTTGCCGGCTCGCGGATTCGCTCGGCGCGCGTGCCATCATCGTGATGACACGGCGGGGGCAGTTCGGTCAGCTGGTCGCGAGCTATCGACCGAAGCGGGCGGTCATCTACGCGTTTACGAACATGAGCACGACCCGTCGTAAGCTCTGGCTCACTCGTTCGGTCGTTCCTTTTCGCATGAACCTCTCGAAGGACCCCGAGAAGACCATCGTCAATGCCCTCGCCAAGCTACGGGAGCGGAACGTCGTGGAGGCTGGCGAGCCCGTGGTGGTCGTCTCCGACGTCGCGACTGCGATGGGAGATTTGGTCACTAGCATCCAAGTTCGGGTCTCCGAGTAGCACTAGGCCCGTTTCGGCCTTAGATATCAAGCCTATGCGCGTGCTCTGTGGCTTGGTCTTGCTCGTTGTGTTGGGGGTCGCCTGTGGGGCCGACGAACAAGCGTTCGTCGGGGAGCTCATGGCCCCGGTCGTCTATGGGGCGGACGACCGCGTCGAGGTCTACAACCACCCGAGCGACGAGCTCCGTCAAATCGCACAACAGTCGATCGTCGCACTCATCGACAGCGAGCGACTAGAGAGAGCTCCTACCGGCAGGTACGTCATCCGTTCGCTGCTGACTCTTCAGCAATCGAAGGGCCTCTGCGACGACGAGCGCTTCACCGACCAACCCACCGTAGCGAT
>JAPUKT010000501.1 GCA_027295555.1 Deltaproteobacteria bacterium | reverse complement strand
GTTGCGGGGGGGGGTGGGCTTTGGGGGGGGGGGGGGGGGGCGGGACCAACTGACGGGCCGCAGGCCCGACCGGGATCAACCACGGCGGGACAAACCGGGACCGCAGGCCGTCCAGTCAGAATTCCACTCGACGCATGATTGCACGCGGCATGGCTCGAATGATCGCCATGATGTAGCGCCATGGCGCCGGGGCATACACGACCGGCGTGCCTCGATCGATGGCCGAGAGCACCCGTGCAGCAACGGCGTCTGGCTCTCCCGCGAACGGCGGCGGCGACAACCCGACCGTCATGCTGGTCTTGACGAAACCCGGCTTGACCGTGATGACACGAAGGCCATCGGCGCGGTATTTGTGGTCGAGGCCTTCGAGGTATCGGGTCAGCCCGGCTTTGGCAGCGCCGTAGATGATCACGGGCTTGCGACCGCGCTCTCCGGCTACCGAGCTGAACACACATAAACTACCGCCGCCCTCGTCGAGGAGGGCCTTCCTGGCGGCCTCGCAAAACATGACCGTATTGGAGAAGTTGATGCGCACCAGTTGCTCCGCAAGCACCGGGTCGGCCTCGAGCTCTTCTTGCGTGGCGAAGATTCCCGCCGTCACCACGACCGCTTCCAATCCGCCCAATGCCTCTCGGGCTGCGGAAATCGCGGGAGCAAACATCTCGGTCTGCTCGAGGTCACACGAGAAACATCGAACCGGGCCCGCAGCGCCACGCACCCTCAGGTCCGCTGCGCTTCGCTCGAGGTCCACGTCGTTCCGACCGAGCAGGCAGATCGCATCTCCTCGCTCTGCGCTGAGTCGTGCCAACGCACGCCCCATTCCTTTTGTCGCTCCCAGAAACGCAACTCTCATGTCAGTCCCCCATCAGACGCACCGATAGCGCACTGCGAAATCTGCGATTTGGATCCCAGCGATCGCGAATGGCATCGAACTCTGCAAGCCGCTCGCCTTCCATCGCTTCGAAGTGCTCGCGCCGAGTAAACGAGTCTTTGGCTAGATAGACACGCCCGCCTTCCTGGAGGACTTGCTCGTTGAGGGCGTCCACGAGCTCTTGGGTGTCGTCACGGACTGCGATATCGAGCGCCAGCGTGATGCCGGGGCGTGGAAACGACAGGACACCTCTACTCTCACGACCGAAATCCTTGATCACGCAGAGAAACGATGCCCCGCCGCGAGCAGTCAGAAGCTCGAGAACTCGGCGAGCCGAGCTGCGGCCCGCCTCTCTCGGCAGGACGCACTGGTACTGCGTGAACCCGCGCCTCCCGTACATCCGATTCCAAGAGCGGATGGCGTCGAGCGGATAGTAGAAGGACTCGTGGCTCACAATCCCACGTGAGACGCGCCGCCACTGCTTGCGGTAGTAGAGCTCGTTGAAGATGCGGATGGTCGTGCGGTTCAAGACCCATGACGGCCAGTCGAAACGAAGCCTCGGTCGAAAGCCGGCCTTCGGGGGTCGAGAGGGAGCTTCGTCTGCGTCTGCCCACCGCCCGCACATCAGAGTCCCGCGACCCATGCGCTTTCCGCGCGCAAGACAGTCGATCCAGCCCATGGTGTACGGCCAATTAGGAGCGGCGTCTTCGAGAGACTCTTGGAACTCGTCGAGGTCGTGGATGCGCCGGCTCTCCTGCCAAATCCACTGGGACGGGATCGGGTGAAGGCCGAACTCCACCTCGAGAATGTGACCGGTGAGCCCCATGCCCCCGATGGTCGCTCTGAACAAATCGGGGTGCTGCTCCGAAGAGCACTCGACCACGCGACCGTCGGCAACGCGCATCTTGAGGGACGTGACATGGTTGCCGAAGTCGCCGTCGCGATGCTGGTTCTTCCCGTGAACGTCGGCAGCGACCATCCCGCCGAGAGTCACGAACTTCGTGCCGGGCGAAACCGGGGTGAACCATCCACGCGGCAAGAAGAGCCGGTTGAGCTCGCTCAACGCAAACCCAGACTCCGCGCGAAACAGCCCGGTGCCCTCGTCGAAGCGAAGGATGCGATCCGCATAAGTGGTATTGAGCACGTCCGGCGAGTCCGCGGGTGGCAGCGATGCATCGCCATAGGAGCGCCCGAGGCCGCGCGACAGGTTCACATCGGCACTGATGCGTTCGATATCCTCGCCCACCCGTTCGCGGCCCTGCGCGGAGTGCCGGCCCCAGCCCGAAAGTGTCGAAAGCGGTGGCTCACCCATGGCGCTGGTAGTGTAGCGCGACGACAACCAGAGCCCTAAAAGGCAGCTTCAGCGCGCAGCGGCGCGGGGCCGAATCGACTTGGTGCGCTTCTTCGCGGCGGACTTCTTCTTGGTCGGCTTTCCATTCGTCCGGGAACGGCTCGATTTCGGAAGCAGCGCGCTTCGTAGCTCTTCGGCGCGATCGGTGCGCTCCCAGGTGAACGTCTTTTCGGTCCGCCCAAAGTGCCCGTAGGCTGCGGTGGGCGTGTAGATCGGCCGTAGGAGGTCGAGTGTCTCGACGATTGCCCGCGGACGAAAGTCGAACATCTTGGAAACCGCGGCGGCAATCCTCTCATCGTCGACGCGGCCCGTACCGAACGTCGTCACGTAGATGCCCATGGGCTCTGCGACACCGATCGCGTACGCGACCTGCACCTCACACCGCGAAGCGACCTTCGAAGCAACGATGTTCTTGGCCACGTAGCGGGCGAAGTAGGCGGCGCTTCGATCGACTTTGGACGGGTCCTTGCCGCTGAAGGAGCCGCCGCCGTGTCGACCCATGCCGCCGTAGGTGTCGACGATGATCTTGCGCCCGGTCAGGCCAGCATCGCCGTAAGGCCCACCAACGACGAATCGTCCGGTCGGGTTCACGTGAAGCTTGGTCTTTTTGTCGATCATCTTGGCGGGAAGCGTCGGCTTGATGACCTCCTCGATGATCGCTTCTTTGAGGTCTCGATGCTTCACCCCCTCCGCGTGCTGCGTGGAGACTACAATCGCATCGAATCGGGCCGGCTGGTCGTCTTCGTACTCGACGGTGACTTGAGTCTTTCCGTCGGGACGAAGCCATGGAAGGACCCCGCGCTTGCGGACTTGGGCGAGGCGGCGCGCCAGCTTGTGGGAAAGGTCGATCGGCATCGGCATCAGTTGACGAGTCTCGCCGACCGCGTAGCCGAACATCAGACCCTGGTCTCCTGCGCCCTGCTCCTTGCCCCCGATCCTATCCACCCCTTGGGCGATGTCCGGCGACTGCTGCTCGACGGCCGTGAGAATGCCGCAGGTCGCCGCGTCGAAGCCCATGGAGGAGTCGGTATAGCCGATACCGGTGATCGCATCTCGGACGATCGCCGCAATGTCGATCGTGGCCTTCGAGGTGACCTCGCCTCCGACGACCACGAAGCCGGTCTTGACCATCGTCTCGAGCGCGACGCGCGAACGCGTGTCTTGGCCTATGTACGCGTCGAGGAGGGAATCACTGATTTTGTCGCAAATTTTGTCGGGATGCCCTTCGGTCACCGACTCAGAGGTAAACAGGTATCCACTCATGCCTGGCGATGGCTCTTATCCGCCACGACGCCAGTAGTCAATCGGAGTTTCGGTACGCCGCTCAGAATGTCTCTGCAGCGCCGTAAGTCGCCAAGATCCTCAGCCCGTAGGGATCGCAACCACCTGGGAAGACCTTCGCGCGAACTCCGACGAGGACCGTCCCTATCTCGGAGGCTGAGCTCGGTTCGCAAAATCGAGCGAGTCCCACAAAATCTCCTGGTTCCCGTACATCCGCGACGCAGAATGTGATGCCTTCGAGATCATCCGAGGACCCGCTGCAGTTTTTGATCCCGAGCTCGCCGTTCGGGCAGAAGTAGGTCATGTGCACGGTGTACCGACCCCCGCCCTCGAAGAGGTCGGCGATGAGCACGGTATCTGCATCGAGAACCTCGAGTGCGTAGTAGTCGATGTCTGTCTCTTGATGCAGTGTCGCTTGAAGCTCGATGCCCCACGCTTCCTGCATGCAGTTGAGGCCGGTCGACCCACCGCAGATGAGCGCGAAGTTCTCGAAAGTGTCGTTGTATTCGAAGGGGTCGTCGCAGACACAGCGGCCACTGCTGCAACGGAGTCCGTTTTCGAAGCCGTCGTCTTGGCAGCTTC
>JAPUKT010000500.1 GCA_027295555.1 Deltaproteobacteria bacterium | reverse complement strand
CGTGGACGTCGTCTATCACCTCGCGGCCAAGATCGACCTTCGCCCCAAGAAGGACCCGATGATGTACACGATCAACGTCGACGGCACACGTGTCGTAGCCGAAGCATCCCTATCTCGCGGGCTGCGACTTGTGCACACGAGCTCCCATCACGCGGTCGAGCGTGAGCCGCTGGATCAGCCGCTTACCGAGGAAAGGCCCCTCGCACTGAACGAGAAGTGCGACTACCACCGTTCGAAGGCGGTCGGCGAGACGATCGTCCTCGACGCCTGCGCGAAGGGGCTCGACGCAGTCATCGTCAACCCGGGCTCGATGATCGGCCCGTTCGACTATGAGCCCTCGATGATCGGTGTGGCCTTGATCGACATATACTTCGGGCGAGTGCCAGTCTTGCTCGAGCTGCTGAGCGACTACGTTGACGTCCGGGATGTGGCAACGGGCATGATCGCGGCGGCCGAGAAGGGTCGGCGGGGTGAGCGGTACTTCCTGACGGGGGATGTCATCCCGATCATGGAGATGGTCTCTCTGTACGGCGAGCTCACCGGTCGGAAAGTCCCCACGCGGGCTCTCCCGCTTTGGTTTGGCTGGGTGCTTCTTCCCTTCGCGTTGGCCGGTAGTGCCATCACCAAGAAGGACCCGTTCATCACCGGTGACATGCTTCGAGCGAGCGTGTCGAACACCGTCGTCTCACGCGACAAGGCGCATCGTGAGCTCGGCTACACGATTAGACCGCTTCGAGAGTCCCTCACCGACGCCGTGAGCTTCTACGAGGAGCAGGGCTGGCTCCGCGCTTAGGCCACGCTTTTCACGGTTGACGAGGCGGTCGTGCTACACATAAACGAGCCATGACGGGACGAGGACCCAAGCGTCATCAAGACCTCGAGGACGTGATCGACGTCATCACGCAGTCGTACGACGGCGACGCCGAGATCAACAATCTCGATAGCGCAGCACTCCCGAACAAGCGCGCTGTCATCACGGCGTTTCGTCACATCGAGCCCATCCTCTACATGGGCTTCTACAGCACGCGGTCACTCAATCGGACCAATCTCCGCCACGCGATCAGCGAGCACGTGTATCCCGCGCAAGACATCTTGGTCGAACAAATCGACCGCGCGGTCCGCTACGAAGAGAACATGGGGCGGCTCAGCGGCACCCGGCCTGAGGGGTGGAGCGAAGAGGTCGTGCTGCGCCTCTTCGCGAAGCTGCCCGAGCTTCGTAAGCTCCTCAACAAAGATGTGCGTGCCGCGTACGAGGGCGACCCGGCGGCAACCGGTATCGAAGAGGTCGTGTTCAGTTATCCTAGCATCGAGGCGATTACGGCCTACCGAGTCGCGCATGAGATCCATTTGGAAGAGGTCCCCATGATTCCGCGGATCATCACCGAGCACGCGCACAGCGAGACCGGCATCGACATCAATCCAGGCGCACAGATCGGCAAGAGCTTCTTTATCGATCACGGCACCGGCGTGGTGATCGGCGCAACCGCAGTCATCGGAAACAACGTGAAGCTCTACCAGGGCGTCACCCTTGGTGCGCTCAGCATTTCGCGCGATGAGGTCGACGAAGGTCGCGGAGGCAGGCGGCATCCGACCATCGAGGATGACGTCACGATCTATGCGGGCGCCTCGATCCACGGAGGCGACACCGTCATCGGCAAGGGGTCCGTCATCGGGGGCAATGTGTGGCTCACGAAGTCCGTGCCCCCGGGCTCCAAGGTTTTCGGCCGCGGGAAATAGCCAATTAACGGGCCGAAGGCCCGACCGGGATCAACCACGCGGACAGGTCGCCTAGCCGAGCTTCTCCTTAACCTTGTCGTACACGGCCTTGAGGTGGATGAGCTCGACGAGCTCTTCCTCGGCGATCGTCACGTCGTATGTCTTCTCGACGTCGGCCACGATTTCGATCGCCATCATGCTGTCGATCCCGAGGTCCGCGAAGGGCGTATCCTCCGGGATATCCTCGACTTCCGTGACTTCGGTGATGATCTTCCTCAGCTCATCTTTGAGCGTATCCGACATGCCGCCCGTATATGCGTGCGTTCCTGATCTTGGTCAAGCATTTGAAAACTGGCCGGTTGGCCTGTTTCGAATGTGTTATCCCCACGGAATTACGGTACCTTGCACGAGTTCGAAGGCGCGCCACAAACGGCCGCGACCGCTATGAGCTGGATTTCCGAAAAGGCAACCGCCGATCTAGGGCGGGTACGGGATGCGCAGCAAAAGCAGATCTACCCGTATTTCCGTCCTTTCGAGTCGGGTGGGCTTCATACGACCATCGACGGCAAGCCGATCGTCAACTTCAGCTCGAACGACTACCTCGGGCTGACCAACCACCCGAAGGTCAAAGAGGCCGCCAAGGCAGCGGTGGAGCAGTTCTCCTGCGGCCTCAGCTCGTCCCGGGTTCAGGCGACTGCGACCAAGCACGTCGAGCTCGAGGCGCGGTTGGCCGAGTGGTATGGCTTCGAGAGCTGCCTGCTCTTCACGACCGGCTATCAAGCGATGGTCGGGACGATCCAGACCCTCGCCGACAAAGACACGACGATCGTGCTCGACAACCTCAGTCACGCTTGCATCTTGGACGGCACTTTCCTCGCGGCGGGTACGCCGATGCGCGCCCCGGAGGTTCGCTTCTTCAATCACAATAGCGCCAGAGCGCTCGACCGGGTGCTCCGCAAGCGCGACCGCAAGAACGCGCTCGTCCTGATCGAAGGCATCTACTCCCTCGATGGCGACGAGGGCAAAGTCGAAGAGTTCGTCGACGTGTGCGCCCAGCACGAAAACACGGTGATCATCTGCGACGACGCGCACGGCACCGGGACGCTCGGCAAGGGTGGCCGCGGCATCATCGAGAAGTACGGGCTCGAGGGGAAGATTCCGGTCGTCGTGAGCACCTTCTCGAAAGTGTTCGGCGGGATTGGCGGGATTCTCTTGGGCGACTCCGACGTCGTCGAGTTCACCAAGCACAACGCACGTTGTTTCCTGTTCAGCGCTTCATTGCCCGTCCCGATCGTTGCCGCTGCCAGCACTATCCTCGACATGATCGAGGCCGATGGCGAGGCTCTCGTCACCGAGCTCCACGAGAAGGCCGACTATATGCGCAAAGGCCTCACCGACATCGGATTCGACCTCGGCGACAGCAACACGCACATCATGCCCGTCATGATTCGCGACGAGACAAAGGCCATGCTTGCGCACGTCGCACTTCTCGAAAACGGCGTCCTCATGGTGCCGATCATGTACCCCGCCGTGAAACAGGGAGAGGAGCGACTCCGCCTCAGCATCACCCGCGGCCACACCTACGAAGACATGGACAAGGCCCTAGAGCTTCTGAAGAAGTATGGGAAGTCGTTTCAGCTGATCGGGGAAGGGCCCGCCGAAGTCGTCGAGGGCTAGGCCTTTCTCAGCGCCAGCGCCAGCGTCAGCGTCAGTGCCCGCGCCAGCGTCAGCGTCAGCGCCAGCGTCAGCGTTCAGCGTCGGGACGGGCGGTAGTGCTAGCGTTGCCGATCGACCCTGGCTCAATTGCAGGGGAGGAAGCCCTCGGCGCAGACTACCGGCCCCTGGCTCGGGTAGTAGTATGCCCAGAAGAAACACATTTCGTCATCGACCCTGGTACCGAAGAAGACTGGGCTGTCGCTGGTGTTGTTCCAGCTGCAGGTCAGGTTGAAGCCACCTCCGTCGGGGACCTTGAATGGCGGGTCGAAGGTGACGGTCTCCGGCTCGTCCCAACGGAAGTTGTCGACCTCATAGACCGGGTCGCCGGCTGCGCCTTCGCCGGTGGTGGCTTCGACGTAGACGTCGGTGCCCCATTGGTGCTCGTGTCCCGTGATGGCGAAGTAGCTCACGCCATTCAAACGGCTTGGGACTTTGAGGAAGCGGGGTCCGAACGTTGTGAGACCATCGATTTCGCCGAAGGTGGTGTCACCCATGAACATGATGTCGGCTTCGTTCTCGACGTCGGCTTCGTCGATCGAAACGAAGGTCGAGGTGGCCTCAGCCATTTGCGGTGCCTCGGTCACGTTGATGTAGTGAAGCTCCAACCTGACCATCTGGTTCGGTTCTAGCGCGTAGGCGACGCCTTGTGGCAATCTCAGCCTGTCGTCGGCTCTCTGCGTGATGATGAGGGGTGCGTCCGTGAACGTGTCTTCGAAGGGATCGCAAGAGAAAGGTTCCGGCTGCTCCTCAGTGCCGTTCACGCGGTACACGATGAAGTGATGGGACGTAGCTCCGAGGACGTTGTGAATCTCGTTGACGAACAGACGCCCGTCGTTGCCGAGGCGTTTGACTACGCACTGTGTCGATTCGGTTCCCGAGGGAACTTCGATAGGCCCCCATTTGACGGAGAACGACTCGCCAGGTGGCACGGCACCGCCGCCCGTCCCGTTGGATGCGCCGCTCCCACCATCGCCGCCGGTCGTTCCCTGGCTCTCTCCGCATGCGGTGGCCAGTGCGAACACGATTACCAAAAATCCGCGCCACTTCATGACGACCTCCCACTCCGCGAGGAAACCCCGCGGATGCCGAAAGTTAGCACAGTGCCAGCGCCAGCGTTCCGCGTCGCGAGGGTTGCCGAGCGACTACCCCTTCTTAGGGAAATACAGGCTCACCGTCTCTGCGATACAAGCCGGGCGTTCTTCGCCTTCGACCTCGACCGTCACCCGAACGATCGACTGGATGCCCCCCTTGGCTTCTTCGACCGAAATCACCTCAGCGCCGCCACGGATCCTCGACCCGACCTTCACAGGAGCCGGAAACCGAACCTTGTTGGTGCCATAGTTCACCGCGAACTCGAAACCGTGCACTTCGACGATCTGCGACAGGAAGGAGCTGACGAGGGACAGGGTCAGATACCCATGGGCGATCGGCGCACCAAACGGCCCCGCCTTCGCGCGCTCGACGTCGACGTGGATCCACTGATGGTCTCCTGTTGCATCCGCGAACTGGTTGACACGGTTTTGCTCCATCGTGAGCCACTCGCTGTACCCGAGATGCTTCCCTACCGCGTCTTTGAGGTCGTGGGGCGATTCGAAAATGACGGACATGTGGTTTCTCCGGGGGAGAGGTTAGCGGTGTCTCGGGGTCAGCGCCACCCAGTGCCAGCGCCAGCGTCGGTGCCGTCTACCAGGGAAGTTGCTCGCCGTTGGCGTGCCAGAAGCCGCCCGAGTCCTCGATCCGCAGCTCGTCGATGCGCGTGATCAAACCCTCGGCCGCTTCAGCGACGGGAATGCCGTGGGGTCCGACCATGTCCGTCGCGACCATACCAGGGTGCAAGATCGCGACCGCAACGCCTTTGTCTCGGAAGTCGTGCGCGAGGTTCACCCCAGCCATGTTCAGGGCTGCTTTCGACATTCGGTATCCGTAGTAGCTGCCTGACCCGTTGTCGCCGATCGAGCCCATCCGGCTGGTGATGAGGATGATTTTCGAGCCACGCGCGAGGTGGCCTTGCATGATCGAGGCGACCAACAACGCGCCTAGCGCGTTGACCTCGAACTGCCTGCGGATCGAATCGAAGTCGAGGTCGTGGAAGGACTCCCTCTCGAAGATTCCGGCGTTGTTGATCAGGACGTCGATTCGGGTGGCGCCGAGGTCCCGTGACACGGCTTGGAGCGCCCCTCGGTCGGTGACTTCGACCCCCTCGAACAATCGAACGCCGAGTGCTTCGAGCTCGGGGCTTGGCTTGCGGCAAAGGGCGATCACCTCGTCGCCGCGCGCACGGAGCTGGCGGCTGAGCTCGAGACCGATTCCCCTGTTCGTACCCGTGATCAGCGCCGTTGCCATGAAGCCCTCCTCGTTCGAAAGGCTATCATAAGGCCCCTACCGCGTTGTCGCACTGGCAGCGCCAGTGTGAGCGTTCAGCGCCAGCGATTTTTCGCATGATCGCACGCGGGGAGCTCCACCTCAGTGGCGTTCATCAACTCGCCAGGCATCTCACCGAGGACAATTACGAGGAGGTGCTCCAGCGTGCGAAGCACAAGAGCATGCGTGAGATCGATCCGGAAGGCCGACCATGCGGGTCCAGATGGCTCGTCGAGTTACTGGATCCCATCTGCTTCGAAGATATCGAAGACGTGAAGCGCCTACGGACCGAGCCGACCCGACCTCTCAAGGACGTTGTTCGTGACCTGAAGCGCGATGGCCTCCTATAGCGTCGAGCTCACCCGCACCGCGGAGAAGCAGTTGCGTCGCGTCGCTAAGCGACATCGCAGCCGCCTCCTCGACGCGATCGAAGCGTTGGGCACCAAGCCCAGGCCCCAAGGAGCGCGCAGGCTTCAAGGTTACCAAGACATCTACCGAATCCGAGTCGGTCAGTACCGGGTTGTCTACGAAGTCATCGACAATCGGG
>JAPUKT010000050.1 GCA_027295555.1 Deltaproteobacteria bacterium | reverse complement strand
AAGGGCAGAGCAGACCTGGCTCCTCGCACCCGCGCCGTAACCGATCGCAACAGTCTTGTTGCGCTCCAAGGGCTTCCGCGACCGTGAAGCTTCCAGGTAGAATTGCAAAGTTGGTCAAAATTTCCGTGGAGCTACGCCCGTGCAATCGACCCAGCGTTCATCTTTGCTTTTCGATCGATGGCCCCGCTACGCCGCCCGCAAGCCATGGACCGTCGTGATCAGCGCCCTACTCATCATCGTGGCCCTTGGTGTCACGTCCAGTGTCGCCGGGGGAGAGTACAACGACAACTTCTCGATCCCGAACACGGAGTCGCAAGACGCCTTCGACTTGCTATCCGAGCGCTTCCAAGGGTTCGGAGGGGGTGACGCCGCCACGGTAGTGCTGAAGGCCGAAGCGGGATTCGACGACCCAGAGGTCGAAGCCGCTGTCGCAGAGCTGGTCGCGGAGTTCAATGCCCTGCCAGGCGTCGTGCTAGACAACGCGGTTTCACCATATGACGCCGACGGCTCGATCTCCGAGGACCGCACGATCGCACGCTTCGACGTGAACTACCTCGAACCCGCCTTCTCGATCTCGGTCGAAGACCGCGAGGCGTTGCTCGAACTGCGGGATGAGGTCACCTCCGACGCTATTCAAGTAGAACTCGGCGGCTCAGTCCCCAACACGCAGCAAGAGGAGCAGGGCCTATCGGAGCTTGTCGGCCTCGGAGCCGCCATCATCATCTTGTTGGTAGCTTTCGGATCGGTCGTGGCCATGGGACTCCCCATCCTCACCGCGATGCTCGGGCTGATACCCGGCTTCATGCTCATCGCACTGCTGACTAGATTCGTTGACCTCGCCAGCTTTACTCCTCAATTCGTTTCGATGATCGCGCTCGGCGTGGGCATCGACTACGCCCTTTTGATCGTCACTCGATTCCGCGAAGGCATCACCAACGGGCTCGACCGGACCGAGGCCATCGTTCGCGCCTCGAGCACGGCGGGCAAAGCAGTCCTGTTTGCGGGCAGCATCGTCGTCATCTCGCTATTCGGCCTGTGGGCGAGCGGCTTGCCGTTCATCGGGTGGATCGGCTCAGCCACCGCGATGGTGGTCGCGATTCTGGTGATCGTCGCGTTGTTCATCCTCCCGGCCGTGCTCAGTATTATCGGCGGGAGCATCGATAGGTGGCCGGTGCCCTTCATCGCCAAGAAGCAAACGTCCGGCGAGCAGGGCGCGGGCACGCGTTGGGCGCGCCTCATCGCTCGCTACCCGGTGGTGTGGCTAATCCTTGCGTTGGTACTTCTGGGTACCGTCGCGTCTCCTACCCTGTCGATCCGACTGGGCTCGGCGGATGCCGGCAACAACCCAGAGTCGACCACGACTCGCCGAGCGTACGACCTGCTCTCAGAGGGATTCGGGGCCGGCTTCAACGGACCGATCCTGGTCGTGTTCGATATCACCAACGAAAATGGGCTCACGGCGATCGAAAAATTGCCCGACTCCCTTCAGGACGTCGAGGGCATCGCTTTCGCAACTGAGCCATTCGTCAACCCCGATGGCGATGCGGCGCTGATGACCGTAATTGCCACCACCGCACCACAGGACGAAGCCACAGGAGAGACCGTCGATCGACTACGGGCCTTCCTCCAGTCGGAATTGGCCGGGAGCGGTGCGACCGCGTTCACCGGAGGATTGACCGCGATCTTCATCGACATCGCAACCAAAATGAGCGAAGGGCTCCCCATCTTCACCGCAGCGGTCATTGGGCTCAGCGTCATCCTGCTCATGGTGGTTTTCCGGTCCGTCCTAGTCCCGCTGAAAGCCGCACTGATGATCGCGCTCTCGGTCGGCGTCGGATTCGGCGTCGTCACCGCTGTCTTCCAATGGGGTTGGGGCCTGGGGCTGATCGGCCTCGACTCGACAGGCCCAGTAGAGTCGTTCTTGCCGATGATGCTTTTCGCCGTTCTGTTCGGCCTGTCTATGGACTACGAGGTCTTCCTCATGACTCGGGTACACGAGGAGTTCAAGCGGACAGGCGACGGCAAACTAGCTGTGGAGCGTGGCCAGGCCATGACGTTCCGCGTCATCATCGCAGCGGGGCTCATCATGAGCTCGGTGTTCTTCGCGTTCGCGTTGGGTGAACAGCGCGTGATCAAGGAGTTCGGCATCGGCCTTGGCACCGCGATCATCACCGACGCATTGATCGTCAGGATGGTGCTCGTACCCTCGATAATGCATCTGTTCGGCAACGCCGCGTGGTGGTTCCCACGCTGGCTGGACCGCGCGCTACCCAACCTGAGCGTCGAGGCGGCTGAAGCGGCCCCTGCCCCAGCGGGTGGTGATAAGTAGCCTATTTGATCGTCGCCCAACCAGTGGGCAGACCAAGTGCGAGTTCAGCCAGCGCGAACTCGCTGCCTGTGACGGCGTCGCTGGGAATTTCGATCGCCAGCGCGTAGACCCCATACGGCTCAGGCGAATCATCCGCGTTGGCCTCGACTGTGATGAACACCCGACCGCCACGTGGATCAACCATGCTCCGGAGTGCGGGGTAAGCGCCTGACTCCGTCGAAGCGTCGTGTGCGCTGTGGTCGTGGTGGCCCTCGTTCGCAACCGGCTCGTCGTTCGGCTGATCGGTCCCCGCCAACGCCTCCATCGCGGCCTTAGCATCCATCGCTGCCTTAGCTTCCATCGCTGCCTTAGCCTGCATCTCAGCCTTGGCCATCAGGTCTTCTTTAGACATCAGCGCGTCGCTGCCGGCGGCGTTTGCGCCACCGAAGCGTCCGAGCGAAGTGGCCGCGCCGCCAACGTCGACCCAAGCCTCATACACCCAGCCCCCGCTGAGCTCGGGCAGCGCGATGTCCGTTAGCTGGAAGCCCACGTCACGCAGCGTCACAACGGCCGTGGCGTCGGTGAACGTGGCGTTTAACGAGCCGCCGCCATGCACCGACATCGGTGCTTCGAGATCGACCACCGTGCCACTGATCAGGTGCGGCACGACTGGGCCGGTCGAGTCCTTGCCCATCGCATCCAGAGGCGGGTGGCGGGTGATCGCGACCAGTGAAGTCTCACTGAGGTCGATGCCGGCATCGTAGTCGCCACCGGTTGGCTCGCCGTCAAGCGCGACCAACTCACCGTCAGGGCCGACGTTGAACCGGCCGGTGCTCCAGTCCTCCCCGTCGATGACAGCCCAACCCTCGTAGTAGTGGCCATTTTCGAGCGTTGGCAGCCCCGAGAACGTAAGGTGCAGAGTTTGCCGGCCTGCTGACGGCAGGAATGCGAACGCTAGAAGCGCTACCAGCGCGATCGAACCAACCGACCACAACGCACGTCGCACGCGATCCACCCACCTCTAGGAATGAGGATATGGTGGCGGAATATCCCCTGCGCGGCTTCGGGGCCAGCATGCGGGTCATGTGAGGGGTGGCTCTCACCATTTGCGGGCCGCCACACTCCTCGACCGTACCATTGCCGATCGAGCCCCGCCGGTCCCGCGAAAGCGGAAACCACCTGCTCCCAAA
>JAPUKT010000005.1 GCA_027295555.1 Deltaproteobacteria bacterium | reverse complement strand
CGTCATCGACGACGAGGATTGTGGCGACCATGCAACATGCTTATATCATGGGGCCCGATGGCCACCCCAAAGAGTGTTAGAGTAGCTTGAGCGTGATTGACGCGGAGACAGCGCAGAAGCGTTTGCGTGTACTGCTCGAGGACGCGAGGCCGCCAACGGGCGGCGTACCACTCGATGACATCGCAAAGGAGACTGCTCCGCTTCTTCCGCTCTTGAGCGAGCTTCCGGCAGAGGAGCGCGTCGCCGGTGACTACGAGTCGTTTCAGTTTCGCGAGTGCTTGACCGCGCTCACCCTGCTCGGTCGGCGATTGGCTCTATTGGATCTGACTCCCACTGCGGCCGTGCAAGTGGTGCAGCTCGCCCTGCGCGCAGCCGACGACAGCGAAGAGCTCCCGGCCAGACGGTTTGTGGAACGGGCGGTAGCCGCCGTGATCGAAGGCTTCGTCCTTGGTCGTGAAGAGCGAGTCCTGCAGGATCACGAGACACGGGCGGCCCAACACCTCGGCCCGATCCGCATCGACGACAAGATCTTCGCGTTGATCATCTCGGGAGTGCATGAACCCTCGACGCTCAGCGAGCATGTCGATGCGCTCGGGCGCGCGATGCTAAAGGCGGATGTCGAAATCGCCATCGTCGACCTGTCGCAACTCGGAGAAGCCAATCGCGACAGGGCGGCGGCAATGTTCTCCGCGGATGAAGTCGTTCGCATGCTGGGAGGGGTGTGCTTTTTCTCCGGTGTCGACGCGCGCTGGAAGGCGGCCATCGCCGACGCCCACATCGCGCTCGAACCGATGCAGGTCACCAAGGACTTCGCAACGGCGTTCACCGCCGCTCGCGAAGCCCCCTCCGGGCGCGCCGCAAAGTGGCGAGGCCTCCTCGACCTCCTCCGGCGCTGAGGGACGAAGACGAAGATGAAAGGCGACGAGATTGATCAGGTGGTAATAATTGGCGGTTAACTCGTAGAGGGCGGTTAGGGCGCGGGTTTTGGTTTTGGGGTGGATGGCAGCGCGTTCTAGCCATGTGCGGGCGCGTTTGGTGTCCCCGAGTTTGGCGTAGCAGCGACCGAGGGCGAGCTGTTGCTCGGGGTCGGGTGCGTAGTTCTCGTCTTGCCGGATCCGCTTCTCGAAATCTGCGATGGTCTTTCGGCATGCCTCAGCGGCGTCGTCTCGATCCTGCCTCGCCTCCTCGTCCGACGACTCAACCGCCGGAGCCGTGGTTCTTGCGGCGCCGAGCGCACTCGGGCCTGAGGCTCGCCCATCGGGCATGTCCAAGCCTGCGACCGTGTCCGCGCCAAAGGCCTCCGCGGGTACGGCTTCGGGTGCGTCGGGGGAAGATCGCGCTTTGCGCTTTGCCTGTCCGCGCTCCCGCCGGGCGACCGTAGACTTCGCCGGAGCCTCGACGAGGGGCTCGGCTCGTTCTTTGTGGTCGAGCTGCACCTCGGGGGTGCCGAGCGCATCTTCGGTTTCGAAGTCAGTGCTGCGTGGAATCGACCACACACCGACCCCCACTGCCAGAAGGGCCATGGCTGCCATCGCCCACGTCGGAGCTTGAAGACGCCGCTTGCGAAGAGGCGCCATCCTCGCGCGTCGCATTGCGGCGGCGCGTAGAACTTCGGCATCCACGTGCGCTGGCGGGTCTTCCAGGGGCAGCTGGTCCACCGCCACGAGCGCGGCCTTCATGCCATCGAACAATGCCCGACAGTCCGGACAGCGGTCGAGGATCTCTCGCACCCCGGCCGGATCGACAGCCTCGCGTTCGATCAGCTCGAAGACCTCCTCTTTGCATTGCTCACAGTTCATGTTTCTGCGGCTCCACTTCTCGCACGTGCTCCTCGAGGTCGCTCAAACCATGCTGTAGGCGCTCGAGCGCGTACCGCATGCGGCTCTTGACCGTGTTGGCCGACACTCCGATGACCGCGGCGATCTCTTTGAAGGCGAGGCCCTGCACCTGACGCATGAGAAACACCTCCCGTTGATCCTCGGGAAGCCCTTCCACGGCCTCCGCGATTCGCGTTTGGAGCGTTCCCCGCATGGCCATGCGGTCCGTCGAGGGCCCGGGGTTCGGAACCCTCTCGCCGAGGCTCTGCGACGAGCCTGGAGCGGCGGCATCCAGCGACGCGTGTCGCCGAAACATCATCTTCCGCTGATAGTCCACGCAACGGTTCCGAGCGATCGTGTACAGCCATGTCGAGAACTTGGCGTCCCCTCGGAACTCGTCGCAGCGCTCGATGACCCGCATCCAGACATCCTGGTAGAGCTCTTCCGCTCGGCCGGGATCGCGCGCCGACCGCAAGAGGAAGTTGAAGAGGGGCCGTCGGTATCGAACGAGCAACATCTCGAAGGCCTTGTCGTCGCCTGCCTGGTAGGCGCGAAGCAGTACTTCGTCCGCGGGATCGCTCATGCCGAGCTCCCGTGTTCGGTACACTCCTGATGCGTCCTCCAGTCACACATGGATCGACGGTTGACTGTGCTCGAGGATCTACCTGATCGCCCCCCCGCAAGTGAAGGACAATTCAGCGATTCTCGCCGATCGCTCTTCGCTGAAATGGCCCCGACCTTCATTGACCCGCCCGCTGGCGCTTTGGTATAAGCGCGAAGAGCACCGAGGGGCAATTTCGCTTCAGATGGTGGTCACTTAGGGGGGAATCGCGATGCGCGGGAGAGTTGCGCTTTCAGTCGTGGTGGTGGGCCTTTGGGCCGGGGGTGCCGTGGCGGTGGCCCAGACCGAAGAAGTGCCCCCACCGGACACGTCGACAGCGACGCCGCCCAAGGCTGCCACGGCGCCGGCACCCGCGGCGAGCGAGCCGATCGATGCCGGCACCTATGCGGTCCGACTCCGTGACCTAGAGCAGCGGATCAACGAGCTCAAAGAGCAGATCTTCCGTTCGAAGGCCCGTCTTTCGCTTCTCGCCGAAACAGTGCTCGAGGGCGTCGTCGGCGGCGGCCAGGCCGTCATCATCCACGAAAACCGAATGTCTGAAGGCTTCAAGCTCGTGCGCGTCGTGTACGCGCTCGACGGCGCGCCGATCTTCAACAAAGCCGATGAAGAGGGAAGCCTCGGCGAGCAAAAAGAGTTCGAGGTGTACAACGGCAGCATCATCCCCGGCGAGCACACGCTGACGATAAACCTCGAGTACCGGGGACATGGCTACGGGGTCTTCTCTTATTTGAAGGGCTACCGGTTCAAACTTCGGTCGACTTACACGTTCTCGGTCCCCGAAGGGCGCGTCGCGACGGTGGTCGTCGTGGGGTACGAAAAGGGTGGCCCGACCACTCCGCTCGAAGAGCGCCCGGCCGTGCGTTACATCGAGCGGATCGAGCGCCAGGCGCGACCCGACGCAGAGGGTGAGGGCGATCGGTAATGCGACGCCGTGGGGCGACTCCATCGCCGCCCTCACTGAAACTTGGCAGAGGGCGAGCGTCGCGAGGCCGGCTGGAGGTGGCCCTGACGATAGGCCTTCTTGCGTCCGTTTCGTCAGCTGCCTCGGCTGAGGACCTCAACAAACTCAACCGCAACTTGGCAGACATCGAGTCCGACACGCAGCGGCTGCTGAGCAGGCCCGTGCGGGTCGACACTCTCAAGAGCGACACGTTCGTCGAGGAACGCCTCACCGACGGCGAGCTCAATATTCGTCTCGAGGACTACCTCCGCGCGGCCATCCTGTTCACCGATATCGTCGCGCACTACCAGACGCATCGCGCCTATCCGGAGGCGCTTTTCCTTCTCGGCGAGTCCCTCTTTCTCGCGGGCGACAATCTGGGCGCTAAGCGTCGCTACGAAGAGACCATCAATCGCGGAAGTGACCCGGCGTTCGCTCCCTATCTGGAGCGGTCACTCAGCCGGCTCATCGAGATCGCGATCGACACCCAGGACTTCCGGGGCGTCGATGTCTACTTCGCTCAGTTGGAGGCGCTGCCATCCGCCGCATTGTCGATGACGACGGCGTACTTCCGCGCCAAGTACCTCTACAACCGCGCCGTCCCGGTCAACCAAGTGCTCAATGCGCCGGCCGACCGGGCGATACGCGGCCTCGACCAAACCCGGCTCGAGCAGGCCCGCCAAGGTTTTTTCGCGATTCCGAGTGGCACCGCGTATTCGCTTCGCGCGAAATACTTCGTCGGGACCATTCACATTCTTCGTGCCGAGTATATCGATGCGATTGCGGCCTTCCGCACGGTTCTCGGCCACGAGCCTGCCAACGAAGCGGAAGCCGAGGTCGTCGAGCTCACGTACCTCGCGCTCGGAAGGCTCTACTACGAAACCGGCCAGCCGGAGCAGGCCGTCGACGCGTACCGCGCCGTGCCGCAAACCTCTGACCAGTTCGACGTGGCCCTCTACGAGCTCGCGTGGACGTACATCGCGATGGGCGACGCAGTCCAGGCGGAGCGGGCGCTCGAGGTGCTCTCGGTCGCGGCGCCGGACAGCCCACTCAACGCCGATGGCAAGGTGCTGCGAGGGGAGCTTCTGGCCCGCGCCGCGCGCTACAACGAGGCCGAAGCGGTCTTCGACGAGGTTCGAGAGCAGTTCGGGCCGATCAGCGACGAGCTCGCCCGGAAGCAACTCGAGCATCCCGATTTGCCAGCGTATTTTCGCGCACTTGTCAGGGGAAACCTCGAAGACTTCGACATTGACGACTTCCTCCCAGAGACCGCGCGGCAGTGGGTGCGTGTCGAGGGCAACTACGAGCGCGCCCTCGGCGTGTTGGCGGACCTGAGCGAGGCGAAACAGCTCGTCGACGAAACCGATGAGCTCGCAGCGCGGATCACCGCCGCCCTGAGCGCACCCAACGGCCTGGCCGTGTTCTCCGACCTTCGCCGGCAACGCGAAAGAACGACCGCGCTTCGCAATCGGCTCGCCCAGCTACGCGGTGCGTACATCGACGACGAGGAGCGCGCCCTCGGCGGTGGACGTCGGTCAGGGCAGGCGGATCGGATTCGAGTCAGGCGCAAGGAGCTCCAGGCCGAAGTCATGAAAATGCCCGTCGACACCGAAGACTTCGTCGAACGTGATTTCGAAGAGCTCGACGAGTACCGTGCCCTCGGGCGCGAGCTCCAGGGGCTTCGGGTCGAGATCCTCGGCCTCGAAGCGCGCATCGTCGCCTCGAGGACCGGGATGGCGGCGGTCGATCCCGAGAAGGTCGACAGGGCCACGCTGGAAGCCGAGCTCGCCAGTCACCAGACCGAAGTCGCGGACTACGAGGAACAACTGGTTTGGATCCGGCGGAGGCTCGAGGTCGGACGCCTGCACGTCGGCGTGGGCGACAAGCGCTACGAAGCCGATGACCTCGAACGTTCGAAGTTCAACGATTTGGTGAACCGGGAGCGCGAGATCACCGGCTCAGGCGGGGCGGCGTTCGACGTCGCCCAAGGGCGCATCGCAGCAGTCGAGCGGCTGCTCGACCAGCGCGACGTCGAGGTCGACGCAGTGGTCGAGAAGAGGGTTTCGCAGATGATGGCAGTCGTCGACGAGGAGACCCGAAATCTCGCGCGCTACCGCACCACGTTGCGGTCCCTCGAAGGCGAGACGGAAGACGTGGTCGGCACGATCACGTACCTGAATTTCGAACGCATCCGGCGCCGTTTCCACGATTTGGTCTTGCGAGCTGACGTTGGTAAGATCGACGTTGCCTGGGCCAAGCGCGAAGATTATCGGCTCCGCATCGACGCTCTGACCCGAGACCGCGCGCGCGAAATACAAGCGCTGGACGACGAGTTCCGTGATGTGATGGACCAGGCTGACAGCTCCGAGGAGGGTCAATGACCCGACGAGGGCTCAAGGCACTCGCCGCGTACACGGCCTTGCTCGCGGTGACACCGTCCGCCGGGGCGCAAGGCCCCGAGCCCGAATCGGACCGGGACACTCCACGAACGGAAGACGCCGAGGCCACCCCGTGGGAGGGCACGACCGACACCACGTTGCCGCCCTTCTTGCAGGACACCGAAAAGCGGGTGGTCGATGAACGGCCGCCGCCCACCGAGCAACAGCTCGAAGGCTTGCGCCAACTGGAAGAGGAAGTTGACCGCTTCACGGAGAGCGGCGGCACATACCGGGATACCGTCACCTCGTTGGTGCGTCGCGAGTACCTCCAGCAGCGACGCGCGCGCGATCGATGGTACGGCGTGCAGATCGAGACGGAAGACCAAGCCTTCAACGAGGCGCGGGAAGAGGCGATTCGGATTTTTGAGGAGTTCATCCGTCGCTATCCCGACCATCCGAAGTACACCCCTGACGCGATGTTTCGGCTGGGGGAGCTCTACTTCGAGGAGAGCGCCATCGACTTTCAGCAGCTCTACGACCGCGCCCAGGTGGCTCGTGAGGTGGGAGACGTGACGGCGGAAGACAGTCTTCCGGCCGCTCCCGACTTCACACCG
>JAPUKT010000499.1 GCA_027295555.1 Deltaproteobacteria bacterium | reverse complement strand
CATACCCGCCGCGATGCGGCTTCCCACCACGAGGGCGGTAAGCGATGGGGCGAGCTCACGAGCCTCGGAAATTGCGATCACGCGGCCGAGGGTGTCCTTGGCGCCAAACGCCTCCATCGATACCGCGAACTGAATGGTCATCACGATTCCGATGAAGATGGCGGTCGCAGCCGCGATGGCGAGGCTCCGCACACCGAGTTGCTCGATCTGATATATGAACTCGGGCGTATCGAAGCGCGTCGTAAACATCGTGCGGAATGTACGGATCGCGAGAAGCGTCGCGCCGCCCACCTCCTCGACGAATACGCGCAGTTGGCGGATCCGATAGTCGGCCCATGCGGTGAAGCTTCGTGGTTGAGCCGAGGGTCGTACCGAGGTCATGACTTTTCCGAGATCGTATGGAATCCGTCGACGAACGCATCGAAGTCGCCGAGGGTCTCCTGAAAGGGGGGCCCTGGCGGCGTGATCAGAGCGAAGTCGTATACGCAGTAGTCCTTCTTAAGGATCTGCATGACGATTTCGCGGGGGACGCCATCGAGCCTAGCGGTGAAGTGCGTACGGAGCGCTTCACGGCTGTCCATCGGGACCGTCTCCTCGGAGAGGACGTCACGTTCCGTGAAACCGATCATGAGATGGGCGCGAAGCGCCGTGAGCGGAATGTCGAGCGACGGGTCGCACTTGGAGTCGACGTGCATCACCGCCTCTTTGGAGGCGTTGTGCCAGGCGAGGTCGTTTTGGCCGTTGACCGAGACCCTTTCCCAGCCAGGCCCGACGGGGCCGATTTCGTAGGTGGTTTCCGCGCCCTTATAGACACTGTTTTGGAGAGTGCCGGTCGTGGCACACCCGACCACCATTAGGCCCCCCCAAAGCCACGTTCCCAGCCGCCGCCTCACGGGGCCAGACTCTACCAGCCCCGGGATTCTTGTCTATTCCGTCCTTCAGCGCTGGAGGTGGGGCGCCAGCGTTTTTCGTCCGTTAGACTGTAGGGAGCATGAGTCGGGGGGCTCAACAGGAACAAGGGGTCCGGACCCGCGGGGTAGCGATTCTCGATCGCCTCGTGGTCGAGGGCAGGATTCCACCTGAACGATACGACGAGGTGATTATCCACGCTCAACGGACTCAGTCGACCGCCGAGGAAGCGATGATCCAGCTCGGACTCATCGAAGAGGCCGAGCTCCTCAAGTACATCGCCAACCTCTATCAGACGCAGTTTGTGGGCTCCGAGCGCCTCTCGAAGGCAGGGGTCGACCCCGATCTCATTCGGAAGATCCCTCGCAAGTTGGCGAAGCGGCTCACTGTATTCCCGATCCTCTTCGACAAGCGTACGCGGACGCTTTCGATCGTGGCCGCCGACGTCACTGACGATGACGTCCGACAGCAGATGCTGTTCACGACGGGGGCTCGCGACGTCAAGATCTACGTGGCGCGTGAGGCCGCGATTCGAGCCGCCATTTCGAAGCACTACGACCAGGACAACCGTCCATTCGAGATGCTCTTGAGTGGGGCGTCGTCGCGAGATGTACGGACGTCGCGCGAGTCCGACCCGGTACCGGGGTGGGGTCGGGTCTTCGAGGAGAAGGACGGACTCCTAGTGCACCGCGCGCCCGCGAGGTCGATCGAGATGGAGCCGGCCAACGATCCCGAACCCGAGTCGCTCGAGCCCGAGCCGCCGCTCGAAACACATCCACGGATCTCGGCAAGCGCCACGATGATCGAGGCTCTGTCTGCGACGTCCCAGGACGGCGACCTCAAGGTCGACCCTCGGGTCTACCTCGAGACCCTCAAGGTGCTGGTGACCTTGATCGAACAACTCAATCGGGATCGCGGGGGTCATTCCACGCGCGTGGCGCGGCTCTGCGAGCAGCTCGGCGAGCGGATTCGGCTGACCAAGCCGCAGGTCCAGGGGATTCTGATCGCGGCCTATTTGCACGATGTCGGAGTATCGAACGAGTCTCACCTGACTCCGCTCGACGTAGCCAGCGACGAAGCCAAATGCGATCTGGCGCGGAGGGTGTACACGGCGCCGATCCGGCTTCTCGAGTCGGTCGCGCTTCCCGAGACTGCGCACGATGCGCTCCGGCACCGCTACGAGTGCTTTGATGGGCGAGGTTTTCCGGAGCGACTCAGCGGCAAGAACATTCCTCTCGGAGCTCGAGTCCTGGCCGTCGCCGAAAGTTACATCGACCTTACCCAGAGCCAGCGCAGTGCCGCGGGTCGTCGGCTGGCAGCAGAAGATGCATGCGACCTGCTCGACCAGCACAAGGGGACGACGTTCGACCCCGCCGTCCTCGATTGGCTCCGCCACATCGTCCTCGACGATGGGCTCAAGACGCAGCTTCTTGCGTCACGCAACCGCGTGTTGATCGTCGATCCCGATCCCGAAGAGACCTCCGTGCTCGAAGTACGATTCGCCGAGCAGGGTTACGAGGTGATGATCGAACGAGACGTGACGACCGCGCTCAGGCGGCTCGACGCCGAGAATTTCGACGTCGTCGTGAGCGAGGTTCAGCTGTCGGATGGAGATGGGTTCGCCCTCTTGAAGCGCATGCGCGAAAACGGCCACAAGGTGCCGCTCATGTTCCTCACTGCGCAACGTGACCAGTCCTTTGTGCACCGCGGGCTCGATCTAGGGGCCGCGGACTATGTCGTGAAGCCAGCTTCGGCGGCCGTCGTAGCAGCGAAGGCTGGCCGCATCATCGAGGAAGCGCGCAGTCAAAAGCCGGGCGGTCGTGGGGTGTCGGGCTCGCTGCAAGAGATGGGGCTCCCGGACGTCATCCAGATTCTCGCGAACGGTCGGAAGGATGGGCGTCTCAAGGTGCGGAGCGGGAATCTTCGCGGCGAAATGATGTTCCAGGGTGGCTCGATTCACGACGCCGTGTTCGGTGACCTCACCGGGGCCGATGCCGTCTACGAAATCCTGCGCTTGACCGAGGGCGATTTCGCGCTGGATCCGACCACGGAGCCGATCGAGGACCGGATCGGGATTCCGGCGCACCACCTCCTGCTCGAGGCCATGCGGCGGATGGACGAGGCCGGCCGCTAGCACCGACCAGGTGTTCAGCGTCCTTGCATCCGACCACACCGCGCTCCGAGCCCCACTCACTCGGTTACCTGTGCGGTGCTCTAGGGGTAAGATATGCTGTTTAGGTGCAGTTGTGCCTTCAATGTGGCGCCTCGGTCGAAGATGGCGTGCGTTTTTGCTCGGCGTGTGGCGCACCAGCCGACGAAGACGGCGGATCCGGGCGCTCGGACCCGCTGATCGGCCGGTTTGTGGGCGGGAGCTTCCTCTTGCAGGAGGTGGTCGGCGTCGGCGGCATGGGGCGCGTTTATAAAGCTGAGCAGTCGACGCTCGGACGCACGGTGGCAGTGAAGGTCATCCACCCCCATCTGCTCAGTGATGAGCAGACGGTTGCGCGATTCTACCAGGAGGCGAGGGCGTCCAGCCGGCTCAACCACCCGAACAGCGTCAGCATCATCGACTTCGGTCGCACCGACGACGGCGTTCTCTACTTGGCGATGGAGTTCCTGAGCGGGAAAGACCTCGCTCTCGTGATGTACGAGGAAGGCCAGCTGGCGGTCGATCGCGTCTGCAACATCCTGATCAACACCCTCGACGCGCTCGGCGAAGCCCACGAGCTCGGCATCGTGCACCGAGATCTCAAGCCGGAGAACATCATCCTGCGCCCGCTTCGTTCTGGCGCCGACCTCGTCAAGGTCGTGGACTTCGGGCTGGCTACGATCGTGGGCGGCGAAAGCTCGATCACGAAGCCCGGATTGGTGTGCGGCACTCCGGATTACATGTCTCCCGAGCAAGGCCGCGGTGACAGCGTCGATGGGCGGGGCGATCTCTATGCGCTTGGTGTGGTGCTTTTCGAACTGCTGGTTGGGTACCTCCCGTACATCGATGACACGCCGACACGGGTCGTGCTTCGGCATCTCAACGACCCGATTCCGGACCCCCGTGTGGCGAGCCCGAACCGGGCCATTCCCGATCGGCTTGCTGCCGTGACGATGAAAGCGCTCGCCAAGGATGCGAATGACCGCTTCCAAAAAGCCCGCGACATGCAGCAAGCGCTCCGGGAAGTCCTCGAGGAGCTCCGCGTGCAGCGGACGTCCTTTATTGCGTGTCCCAATTGTGGTGCGCCGACCTCGCTCACTCAGCATTTCTGTGGGGAGTGCGGTGCGCGTCTCGGAAGCGCGAGGCCGTCGTCCAGCAGCTATCAGTCGCTGCGCCCGTCCTTCTATCCTCCGCTGGGATCCCAGCGTGATTTCGTTGGCCGCGAACCCGAGCTGCGGCTGATCCGTGAGTGCCGCCACGCCGCGTCCCAGGGAGCGCTTTGGGTGCACGTCTGTGGCGAATCCGGCGTCGGCAAGACTCGCTTCCTCACGGAAATCGCGGAGATCGCGGCAGTCGAGGGAGACCTCGTCATCGGTGCAGGAGCCCATCCCACGGGTGCGCCGGTTCCGTATACTGCGGTTCGAACGATCCTCGCCGAGCTGCTGGAGGTCGACGATTCCGAGCTCAAGAGGATGGCGGACCGCGGCGAAGAGCTCGGTTCCGCGTTGGCGGGCGCAGGCGTCGACGAGGTCATCAAACCCGCGGGGCTCTTTGGCGGGGATGGGCGTTCCCGCACTGGGGCGGTTGCCGAAGCATTGGTTTGGGGCGTGCGCCGGGCGAAGGGTCGCGCTTCGAGCGGTCGGGTCATGCTGATCGTCGACGACCTTCCTTATTGTGACGGGCTGACTCAACGTACCATGATCGATCTAGCGCGGGTGCTCGGAAACGAGCCGGTGCTGTTGGTTACGGCCGGCGACGACGATCGAAGCGTCCACGCCAACGACGTGATCCGCCTCGATGGACTCACCTCCGAAGACGCGCAGCATTTCTTGACAGGTTCGTTCCAGCTTCGCCTCGTCTCGGGACTCCATCGGCTCACCGATGCCATCGGGGGCAACGTCCTTCCGCTCCATCTCGAACAGCTCGAGGCGCTCGGTGTTTCTCCCGACGATGGGCCGCCTCCCCGCCTCGCGGACGCGATTCTCCAGCGCGTTGAACGGCTCGACGTCGACGCACAAAGGCTGCTTCAAGCTGCGGCAGTGCTCGGTCGCACTTGTGACCTCGATACCCTCCGCAGGGTGACGGGCAACGACGAGCTCAACGGGCTCGATGAGCTTGCGGGCAACTCGATCCTCCAGCTCAACGGCTCGCGCGCGAGCATCGTGCATCCCTTCATAGCGGAGCTGGTCGAAGCCTCGATTCCTGCGGAGGCGCGGCGCGACCTACATCGACAAGCATACGGGGTGGTGAGCGAGCTTCGAGGGCCAGAGGAAGTTCGCGCGCTGCACGCATTTCGTGGGGCCGACCCCGTGACCAGCTTAGTAGTCCTCGAACGTGCGGGAGACGCGGCCATGGCTCGCGGGGATCACTTGGGCGCCGTGCTCGAGTATCGCCGTGCGCTGGACTTGGCCCGCCGCGAGACTCTCGAGAGCGGGGATACCGTGTTGGATCGGGCGATCTCGACCTTCAGTCGCAAGCTCGGCGAAGCCATGTCGCGTGCCGGGGATCCGGCTGGTGCCGACGGCGTGCTTCGCGAGGCGTTGGACCTGACAATGCCGAACAGCCCGGATCGCGCTCGAATGTTGCTTTCCCTCGGACGCATTGCCGCCCGTCGCGATCGACCGCGAGATGCAATGCGTCAGTTCGGGCAGGCGCTCGAGCTGATCGCCGGTATTGAGCCCGAAATCGAGTCGCATCTCCAAGTTGCGATCGGCCGTATCCGCCGGATGGAGGGCGACCCGCAACACGCCACGAATGCCTATCGTCGAGCGCTCCAGCTGTTCGACGAGGTAGGGGCGTCGGAGGACACCGTGGCTCGTACCACACTCGAGCTCGCCGACGCACTCACCGCCGCCGGCGATCACGAAGGCGCGTCGCGTGAGCTTTCAGGCGTTGAGGAACATGGCCGACGGACCGGCTCGCTGAGTGTCGTGGCGCGGGCGGTTGGTATGCTTGGCTCGATCGATGAGCTCGCTGGCCGAGCTCGAGATGCCCAGCTTCGCTACGAGGACGCCGCTTTGGTCGCCGCTCAAGCCGGTGATGCCCCTGGCTATCGCCGTTGGCTCTCCGCCAGCAAGACCCTCCGCGCCAGCATCTAGGCGATAGCGTGGGGGTAGGCGATAGCGTGGGGGCGGTGGGGCGGGACCAATTAACGGGCCGTAGGCCCGACCGGGATCAAAAGGGACGCTCGCCTTTTTCGGAGGGGCCAAGTCCCCTATGCTTGCAGCCATGCGGCTCGGTTGGTGGCTTTGGGTGCTCATCGCCACGGTAGGATGTGACTCGCTGAGCGAGTTCAGTACCGGCGATGGCAAGATCTACACCGGGTCGATCGCCGGCGTGAACGATCCCACCAACTGCCCCGGCGGGATTGACTGCTCCTTCATTCGACGCGGGTTCCCCTACGGCACCACGCTGGATCTGCGGTTCGACCCGTACGGCGTCAGCGACAACCCAGGGACGATCAGCACACGTGGCGAGAATTGCGGCTCGACCTTCGACGACACGCCGCTGCTTCCCATACCCCCCCTCGCGCATGACGAACTGGGACTTTACGAGTTTCCCGGCGGCGGGCGACTCCGCAACTACATGTTCGTCGCGAGACCAGAGACGGGTCCGTTAGCCGGGCGCGATGCCATGGTGTTCCTCTCGCTGATCCGTGGCGGGTCGATCGAAATTCGCGTCGTCGCGGGGCCCGGCCTCGTGATTTGCGACCCGAGCGACTGCGCAACGCTCGACGCGGGAGAGTGCGACTTCTTCGGCTTCTTCTCCCTTGGACGGGAGCAGCTTTGATGCGTGTCCTGGGGATCGAGAGCTCTTGCGACGAGACGGCGGCGGCGCTGGTCACCGAGGAAGGTGAGGTGCTTGCGGACGTCGTGGCCAGCCAGATTGCAACACACGGGCCCTATGGCGGAATCGTCCCCGAGCTTGCCTCGCGCGCGCACATGCAGGCGATCATTCCCGTCATTCGCGAAGCGCTCTCCGATGTGCCTGGTGGTCTAGAGGGCGTGGACGCGATCGCGGTTACGCAAGGCCCCGGCCTCGTAGGATCGTTGTTGGTGGGGGTGCAGGTTGCCAAGGCGCTCGCCTGGAGTCTCGACAAGCCCCTGGTTGGTGTGAATCACTTGGATGGCCACCTCTTTGCCATCTACCTCCAACGTCAAGACCAGGGCGAACCCGCGCCCGTGCCCACGATGCCGTATGTGGGGCTGCTCGTAAGCGGCGGTCATACCGCGCTCTATCGAGTCGAAGGGTTTTCGGATATCGCGCTCCTCGCCCAAACCCGGGACGACGCAGCCGGCGAGGCTTTCGACAAGGCAGCCAAGCTGCTCGGCCTCGGCTATCCAGGGGGTCCCGTCATCGACCAGCTTGCGGCGCGTGGCCAGGCGGATGCGTTCTCGTTCCCCCTCCCGATGGCGTCGAGAAAGACCCTGGATTTCAGCTTTTCGGGACTCAAAACGGCCCTCGTGCGTCACGTGCAGCAAGCGGGTGTTCCCGAAGGCGAGCAGCAGCTCGCCGACCTCTGTGCGTCGTTTCAAGGCGTGATCGTCGAAAGCCTCGTTCGGAAGTCCGTGCTCGCCTGCCAACGTGAGGGAATCGATCAGCTGGTGATCACTGGTGGCGTCGCAGCCAATCGCGGTCTGCGGGCGCGCGCCAAAGTCGCTTGCGACGAAAACGGGATCGCGCTTTTCGTACCACCTCCGATTTCGTGCACCGATAACGCGGCGATGATCGCGATGGCTGGAGTCCATCGATTGACCGATGGCGAGCGCGCCGATCTATCGTTCGCCGTGTATTCTCGCGACCCGGACCGGCGTCGCGGCAAGTTTCGAGCCGATGGAACCCTCGTCGAGCACAAGCCAGAGTAGAAGCTCGGCCGGCGGCCTCACGACCGAGCCCGCAGCACCTTTCGTCGAAGTGGCGCTCCCGGTGCCGCTTCGCAAAGTGTTTACGTATCGAGTTCCGGACGGCCTTCTCGGGAAGCTGAGTGCGGGGTCGCGGGTTGCCGTGTCGTTCAACCGTCGGAAGTTGCCGGGGTTCGTGGTTGGTTCGCGGGCCGATGTGCCGGAAGGGGTGAAGCGTGCGTTGCCGGTTGCTGGGCTCCTCGAGTCCGAGCCGGTGTTCACGCCGGAGCTCCTGCGCTTTCTCGAACAGACGGCCAAGTATTACATGCACCCGCTCGGTGAGGTGCTGCGGGCGGCCGCGCCGGCATTGCCGACCGGGGCCATGCGCCGACTACGTGACGATGGTTTTCTCGAAACCGAGGAACACCTCCCCGGTCAACGGGTTGCGCATCGCACGACTTGGAAGATCACGGCGACTGGAGGAGACCCTTCAGACATTCGATTGGGAGCGCGCCAGCGGAAGGTCATGGAGCACTTCGCCAGTCGCGAATCGATTTTTCTCGACGAGCTTCGTGGTGTTCTCTCGGACCCGCGTGCGGTGGTTCGCGCGCTGGTGAGCAAGGGCCTGGTCGAGGTCGAAGAGGTCGAAGCCAGTCGCGATCCGTTTTTTCGTTCCCCGGTAGCGCGTGACGAGCCTCCGTTTCCGACCGGAGAGCAGCAGTTCGCGATCGACGCGATCTGCAAAGCCGTCGATGAGCGGGCGAGCGAAGCGTTCTTGCTCCATGGGGTCACGGGCTCGGGCAAGACCGAGGTCTACCTCCGCGCGATCGACGTGGTGCGCCAAGCTGGCCATGGTGCGATAGTGCTGGTTCCCGAGATCGCGCTAACCCCCCAGCTCGTGGGCCGTTTTCGGGCGCGGTTCGGTGACGAAATCGCGGTGCTTCACAGTGGGCTCACAGCCCGACAGCGCGACGATGCGTGGCAGGCCCTCCGTAGAGGTCGCGTTCGAGTCGCGATCGGCGCCCGCTCGGCGTTGTTTGCGCCGGTTGCTGATCTTGGAATGATCGTCGTCGACGAGGAGCACGACCCTTCGTTCAAGCAAGACGAGGGATTTCGCTATCACGCGCGGGATATGGCTCTGCTTCGAGCGCAATACGCAGGGGCCGTGTGCGTGCTCGGCAGCGCGACGCCCGCGATGGAGACCTATCACCGTGCGATCGAGGGCAAGCTCCGTCTCTTGTCGCTCCCGAGCCGCGCGACTGGGCAGCGGCTCCCGGAGGTGGAGATCGTCGATCTACGACGGCACCGTCAGGGGCCGACGGGGCATCCACTGCTTTCGGGCCCGCTCCACCGCGCGATCGGGGAATGTTTGGAATCGGGTCATCAGGCGATCCTGTTTCTCAACCGACGCGGATTCTCGCCGAGCGTGCGTTGCGTTTCGTGTGGGGCTGTCGCCGAGTGTCCCGCCTGCAGTGTCGCCCTCACCGAGCATCGGGGACAAAGCGCGCTGCGCTGCCACTATTGCGATTTTCAGCGAGCAGTTGCCGTTCCATGCGTGGCGTGCGGCGGCTCGGAGTACAAGCGCCTCGGCGTTGGCACCGAACAACTCGAGCAGGCCATCACCGAAAGCTTCCCGAAGGCCAAAGTCGCGAGGCTCGACCGCGACACGGCCACGGGTGCGGGCGTCGAGGAAGTCCTCGACCGTCTTCGCAACGGGGAAGTCGATATCATGGTCGGTACACAGATGGTGACCAAGGGGCACGACATCGCGCGGGTGACGTTGGTGGGCGTCGTGCTTGCCGACCAGAGCTTGGCGTTTCCCGATTTTCGTGCGTCGGAGCGTACCTTCCAGTTGCTCGCGCAGGTTGCGGGGAGGGCGGGACGCGCCGGTACCCCCGGCAAGGTGGTGTTGCAGACCTATCAACCAGACCACCCCGCGGTCCGCCTCGCCGCCCAACACGACTACGAGAGTTTCTATGCGGTCGAGATCCAATCTCGACGTGAAGTTGGATATCCTCCGTTCACGCGCCTCGTCATCGTACGCATTCACGCCGGCGCCGAAGCCGAAGCCCGCCACGCCGCCCAATCACTCGCGACGATCGCGCATCGACACGACGCGGTCCGCGACGCCGTCGTCGAAGTCCTGGGCCCAGCACCAGCTCCCCTCGCACGCCTCCGAGGCCGCTACCACTACCGACTACTTCTCAAGTCCTCCGACCGACATGCCCTCCGCACCGTAGCCGCCCAACTCGCCGCCAAAATCGACGAAGGCCTCCCCCCCGCCCGCGCCTCCCTAGACATCGAACCCCTATGAGGGAGAGTGTCCTTCGGCAGCCTCTGCCGCGAGGAAACCGAAAGTCAGCGCGGGGCCGATCGTCCCGCCGGCGCCCGGGTATGTACGGCCCATCATCGAGGCTGTGGAGTTGCCAGCGGCGTAGAGCCCTGGAACCGCCTGCCCATCTTCTTTCAACACGCGACTGTGGTCGTCGGTGATCATGCCGCCCTTGGTGCCGAGGTCACCGGGATAGATCCGAACCGCGTAGAACGGGCCAGTCTCGATCCGTCCGAGCGAGCAATTCGGCTTCACACGCGGGTCCCCATAGTAGCGGTCCTGTGCGCTCCATCCGCGGTTGTAGTCGGGGTCCTTGCCCTTGACGGCGTACTCGTTGAACCGCGCGATGGTGGCCTTCAAAGCATCAGCTGGGACGTCAATCTTCCCGGCCAGCTCTTGGAGCGTATTCGTGCGAAAGAGGTAGCCCCCATCGCGGTAGCGCCGCGGCAGTTGTTTGTCGGGCATGATTTTGCCTGGTGCGACTGGGCCGGCGACCGACGACCTCCGATATGTTGCGTCGAAGATGTGGTACCAGCGCGGATCTGTAGTCTGCGTCTTGGCGACGTCGTCGTACATCCCGTTGACGACGTCGATGTACGGGGCCGCTTCGTTCGTGAACCGCTTCCCGTCCTGATTGACGAACAAGCCGTGGGGGAGGCTCTTCTCGACCACGAGCACCCATGAAACGGGCGACTTGGGCACCAGCGACACCGGCGTCCACCATGCTTCATCCATTAAACCGAGCGCACCGCCGGCCGCTTGGCCGAGCCGAATCCCGTCACCCGTGTTCGAGGGAGTGCCCGACGTCCACTCCGTCGCGATGGGGTGGCGTTGGTACTTCTTGCGCATCTCGAGATTCCGCGAGAACCCGCCCGCGGCGATCACCACGCCCCGGTTGGTTTTCACCCGAAGCTTTTCACCCTCTTTGTTGATCACCGCGCCGACGACCCGGCCATTTTCGAAAATCAGTTTTTCGACGGCTGTGTTGAGCCAAGCGGGGATCTTGCGATCTTTGATTGAAAGCAGAAGACGCCCCATCAGGGAGTTGCCGGCGCAAAGCTTGGTATCGCGTCCCCACCGCTTCCGCTTCGGATAGCGAAGCAAGTAGAGGAACATCTGCCACGCCATAAATAGCATCGTGCGGAACCCAACTCCGATAGCCGCTTGCGCCTCTTTGGCGGTGATGCCGAACTTGCCCAGGATCTGCGACTGCGGGTGGGGCCTACGCAACTGGATCAGCTGGCCTCGGAGCTTCGAGCCGTCGAACGGCACCGGGTCCATCGAGCGACCGCCGGGCCGACCGCCGGGAGCCTCGGGGTAATAGTCGGTGTACTTGGCCAGCGGCACGTATCGCACGTGGGTGTTCTCGTGGAGGTAGGCGAGCACGCGCTTGCTTTCGCGGATATACAACCACAGGCGCTCGTCGGGGACCTCGCCCTTCGTGATGTGCTTCAGATACCTGAAGCCTTCCTCATCCGAGTCCGCGATGCCCTCCTTGGCCATCCCTGGATTGTTCGCGACCCAGCACACGCCGCCCGACATGGCAGTGTTCCCACCGAAGAACTCGCTCTTTTCGACCACGAGCACATCGAGGCCAAGATCGCGCGCGCGAACCGCTGCAGCCAGTCCGGCGGCGCCGCTTCCCATGACCAGTAGATCGACAGTACGGTCCCACTCCGCCATCGCGGCGCTCCTTTGCTAAGGTCTCCTTGCGAGAAAATAGAACATGTTCTAGTCGACGACGCCTGTCAACTCGCCCAGGATCTTGCGACAAGCGGAGCCGGGCGCTAGAAAAAAACAGTCGTTCCAAGGTGTTGAGCGGCCATCCGCTCGGAGGTCACACGTTGATTCGCCCGATTCTCTTTTACCCAGACAAGCGTCTCCGCAACTCCGGCCTCGAAGTCGAGGAGTTCGACGCCGAGTTGCACGAGTTGATCGACGACATGGCCGAGACGATGTACGCCGCTCCCGGCGTTGGTTTAGCCGCTCCACAGGTCGGAGTGTCGAAGCGACTATTCATCGTGGACGTTGCCACAGGGGAAGACGAGCCCAGTGACCTTCGCGTCTTCATCAATCCTGAGATCATCGAAGCCGAAGGGGAAACCACCTTCAACGAGGGCTGTCTGTCCTTTCCAGGTATCCGCGAAGATATCGACCGCGCCGAGCGCATCAAGGTGCGCGCCCACGATCGCGACGGCAAGCGTTTCGAGCTCGAAGCCGAAGGGCTCTTGGCGACCGTGATTCAGCACGAAAACGATCATCTCGATGGCAAGCTGATGATCGATCATCTCAGTGTGTTGCGGCGCCGCTTGGTGCATCGCGCGATGAGCAAGCGGGCAGCGGCCGACGCCGCTCAGTGAGCGCTCCATGCGGTTGGTGTTCTTCGGCAGTCCTGACTTCGCCGTGCCTGGCCTCGAAGCCCTTCACGAAATCAGTGATGTCGCCGCAGTGATCTCCCAACCGGACCGACCGGCAGGGCGGGGGCTTGCTCTGCGGCCACCCGCGGTGAAGCAGCGCGCCCTCGGGCTCGGCCTCGATGTCTGGCAGCCGAAGAAGGTCCGAACCCCTGAGTTTGCCGAAAGACTGCGTGAGCTCAACGCGGACGTCGGTGTCGTGGTCGCGTACGGTCGGATCTTGCCCCGTGCGGTACTGGATGCTCCGAGGACGGGTTGTGTCAACGTGCATGCGTCGCTCTTGCCTCGTTGGCGTGGCGCGGCGCCGATCCAATGGTCGATTGTGAACGGCGATCCCGAAACCGGAGTCACGTTGATGCAGATGGACGAAGGCATGGACACGGGCCCAATCTTGGCCACCGCGAGGACCGCGATCGAACGCAACGACGATGCAGCCAGCTTGAGCGAGCGACTCTCGAGGTTAGGAGCCGAGCTTCTGCGCGAGGAGCTTCCCCGATACGTTGCCGGCGAGCTCACCCCAACACCACAGGACGATGCCTATGTCACGATGGCGCCGCTTCTCGAAAAAGCGCACGGACGCATCGACTGGAACAAGCCATCTCGCGAAGTGCACAATCAGATTCGCGGGATGACTCCGTGGCCTGGAGCACACACCACGCTCGATGGGCGCCGCATCAAGGTCTATCGCGCGCAATTCTCGACGCTCGATCCCGAAGCGGCCGTCCCGGGGCAAGTCATTGCCCTCGACAAGGAGGGGATTCTCGTGGCCTGCACCGATGGCACGATCGAGCTTCAAGAGCTTCAGGAAAGTGGACGCAAGCGGATGGATGCCCGAGCGTTCATCTCAGGACGCGGTATCCAGGTGGGGGACCGGTTTTCGAATGAAGGAACCGACGCATGAAGATCTACACCAAGACAGGCGACGCCGGCGAAACCGGCCTCTTCGGTGGCGTCCGGGTGTCGAAGGCTTCCCTTCGGGTCGCGGCGTACGGCGACGTAGACGAGCTCAATAGCGCCATCGGCTGGGCGCGCATCGCGGTTTCCGACACGGACCTCGATGCGCTTCTCAATCAAATACAAAACGACTTGTTTGAAGTGGGAGCCGAGCTCGGGTCGACCGCGGACCGCAAAGAAAAGGGTGGCCTGCCGCTCATCGAAGAAGCGCAAGTCGAAACCCTTGAACGGGCGATCGACAAGTACGAAGAGGGGCCACCGACACTCCAGTCGTTCGTCCTCCCAGGGGGCAGCGAAAGCGCCGCCCGCTTCCACCTCGCACGGTGCATCTGCCGTCGCGCCGAACGCGGGATCGTGGCACTCGGCGCGCAAGAAACGTTGCGCGGCGAGCTCTTTCGCTACCTCAATCGTCTGAGCGATTTGCTGTTCACGCTGGCGCGCTACGCCAACCACACGGCCGGGGTCGAAGACATCCCCTGGAAAGGGCAGGGCGGTTAGACCTCGATCCGGCGCTTTCGGGAAGGTGCAATACGCGCTAGACACGCGGGTCAT
>JAPUKT010000498.1 GCA_027295555.1 Deltaproteobacteria bacterium | reverse complement strand
TAGAGCTGAGGAATCGTGGGCCAGTTCGAATACTCCTTGATCCCGTTCCGAATCTCGGGGCGGGATAGGACATCGACTGTCCGGTAGTCCTCGAGCAGGTCGTCGAGGATTCCAACCACGCGTGCGGAAAAGCCGCACTGGGGAGCTCGGGGCGTTCCCTTCATGAACAGGACCACACGATGGTCGTTCATCAGCTGATCGAGCTCAGAGCGAAGTTCGGGGTCTAGGGCCATCTCTCCTCTATGGCGGTCTGGTCGGGAGACAATACGGTTCTTTCTTGAGGGGTGCAATCTATACTCTTGTGTCAAGGTTATCCGTCGGGCGGCCAAGGAACCTGCCGAGAAGGAGGGAGAAGCATGGAACTTTCGAGCAAGACTTGCGTACCGTGTCGTGGCGGCGCACCGCCCCTCAAAGGCCAGGAGCTCACGGGACTTCACGACCAGCTCAACGACGGTTGGGAAGTGATCGACGAACACCATCTACGCAAGGAATATCGGTTCGAAAACTTTGCTGAAGCGCTTGCCTACGTAAACCGTATCGGCGGGATCGCCGAGGAACAGAGACACCATCCCGACATTTACCTCGCGTGGGGCAAGGTGCGCGCCGAGATCTGGACCCACAAAATCAACGGCCTCACCGAGAGCGACTTCGTCCTCGCCGCGAAGTTCGACGACGCAGTGGCCCCGCTCGTAGGCTGAGCGAAGCGTGCCCATCGATGAAACGACACCCAACCCTCATACCGCTGTCCCGCGAGCACTTCCGGATACTTATCTTGGCGCAGGGCCTACGGGACGACGGTCCCCCCACCCTCAAAGTCTTGTTGCCGGAAGATCGGACTGAATGTGCCCGGCACGTAAAGAGCGTGTTCGAGGAGACCATTGAGCCCCACTTCACCGTGGAGGAAAACCGCCTGTTCCCTCTTGTCCAAGGCCAGGACCCCGAGCTCGAGCGCCTCGCTGTCGAACTCCGTGGGCAGCATACCCGTCTCCGAGAGCTGGCCTGCTCGGAGGACCTCTCCGATCATCTCGACCTCTTCGGCACTCTGCTCGTCACTCACGTGCGCACCGAGGAGCGCCAGTTCTTTGAGCGCCTGCAGCTCGTATTCGGCGAGGCTGGCATGCGATCGATCAACCTTTCCCACCCTTGATCAGCCGCAACACGGGCTACAGAGGGGGGACGAGGTTCAGTCATTTAGCATGGAGCCTCTGCGCCGACAGGGGGGTCTGCGCCCGCCGACGAAAAGGTCATGCACTCGCGTTGGTGTGGTGATTCCAGTAAGAACTCCGGGTGCGTGATGAGCGGCACCGGACTCGCATCCTCTCGGCCGATGACCTCGAGGTGATCGCGGGTCGTACCCTCCAGCATTACGAGGACAACGCGGAGCACTTTTGGGAGGGCACGAAGGATCACGATGTCGAGCAGAACATCCAGGCTTTGCTCGATAGCATCTCGGGTGCCCCGCCCTACCGAATCTTGGACCTTGGCTGTGGGCCGGGCCGGGACCTGATTCGATTGACCGCCTTGGGGCACGCCCCAGTCGGGCTCGACGGCGCGATCGCCTTTGTGAACATGGCGCGCGAGAAGTCACGCTGCGAGGTGTGGCACCAAGACTTCCTTGCACTGGACCTGCCCGACGATCATTTCGACGGGGTCTTCGCGAACGCAGCGCTCTTCCATGTGCCGCGACAGGAGCTCGGACGCGTGCTTCGCGAGCTGTGGGATTCACTGAAACCGGATGGGGTCCTGTTCTCTTCGAATCCGCGGGGCAACAACCGGGAAGGATGGAGCGGCGAACGCTATTGCTGCTACTACGACCTCGAAGAGTGGCGCCGACACGGCGAGGAAGCTGGCTTTGAGGAGGTGCGCTATTACTACCGCCCGCCCGGTAAGCCCCGTGATCAGCAGCCGTGGCTCGCCACGGTCTGGCGCAAGATCGTTCGAACTACGCCAGCCGACACGCCAACCCCACTTTCGGGTCGCGCGCATGCGCAAGCGTCGTGGGGTGCGAGTACAGAGCCCGCATCAAGGCCAACTTCACAAGGGCGCACGCACGCTATGGGCTGCGGGGAAACGGGTGTGAAGTTTGACTGAGCGGGAAATGGTTAGGTACGGCGGGATGAACCGCATGAATGCAGTGGCCGAAGGCGAATCCCCTGACCCTGCGCACACAGCCTCGCGGGACTGGATGCGCGTCGGTCTCTGGCTTGTCATCGCTACATTGGCATACAACATCATCGAGGCCGTGGTTGCGATCTGGTCGGGCGCCGAAGCCCACAGCATCGCGCTGCTCGGGTTTGGGCTCGACAGCGTCATCGAAACGCTCGCGGCCGGAGTTCTTCTGTGGCGTCTCGCGGTAGAAGCGCGCGGCGCAGACCGAGAGACGGTCGAGCGAACCGAGCACAGAATGCACCAGTTCGTCGGGGTGACTTTCCTCCTGCTCGCGCTCTACGTTACGGGCCAGGCCGGGTGGACCATGTGGGTGCAGCAGGCGCCCGACGAGAGCATCGTCGGCATCGTGCTGGCGATCGCCTCGCTCGTGATCATGCCCCTCGTTTCCTGGGGCAAACTCCGGGCGGCTCGCGAGATCGGAAGCACCGCATTGAGGGCAGAGGCCAAGGAGACACTGGCTTGCTCCTACCTGTCCTTCGCGTTGCTTTTGGGACTGGTGGCCAACTCCACGATTGGCTGGTGGTGGGCCGACCCTGTTGCTGCGTTGCTCATGGTTCCTTGGTTGGTCAAAGAAGGGCGAGAGGGGATGCGTGGAGAGGTCTGTTGTGACTAGGGAATTTACCAATGCAGACAGGGACGGTCAGAACAATCCGAGCTCGTGCGGTATGGGCAGGACACCGATGATCACCCAGGGAGCGGATAGTAAATATGAACACCCTGTTTCAGGTGGTGATTGCTGCCTAGCGAGCCAGAATTTGGGAGAAATGAGGGCAACTCGGGACTGGCGTTTCGCCCTCCCCCGAACCGACTGACGAGTTGCGTCGGGTCTCGCCGAGTTGCACTCGGTTGTGGTGAGCGCCGTGTGGTTACGGCCGATTGCAATGATTGGCAGAATGAGAACCGAATTGCGCGGTACTAGCGGTTATGTCGCGCAGTTCGCCGCACGGAGCTGGACCAGAGATCGCTCGGGTTGCTCCGGCTCGTAGGCGAAGCCCTCGAACCATTCGCGGAACTCCTCGAGGGCCTTGTCCGTCTGGTGCGGGTCGTTGTCAGGCTCTTGGGGCTTTCGGTTGTTCCAGACGAAGGTGTCTTCGTAGGTGGAGAACCAGGAGCCCATGAAGCCGACGGCGTCCGCGAACCGCTGGAGCGGGTTCAGTGTGCGACGCCCGATGCCGATCTGCGTGAGCAGGCACTTCTTCCCTTCGATGATCGTGAGGAAGTTGCAGAGGTCGGAGACCTTGGGACCCATGCTCGCCTGCAGGTAGATGTTCAAAGGACTGTCGAAGTGGGTGATCACCTCGGCGGCCGCGCCGGAGACATAGGAGAGCGGCGGTGCGAGTTCGGTGGCCATCGTCCCAATCGCCTTGTGTCCGTCGGTCTTGAACTCCCCATCCTTCTTGTGCTTGCCAAACATCGAGTGGGTATACTCGAAGTGGCGAGGGTCGACGGAGTTGTCGAGCGGAACGCTGGGGTGATGGAGCTCAAGCATCCGCCTGTGGCTCCAGAGCACGTCAGGGAAGCGCTCTTCGTCGAGGAACTGCGGGGGGGCCCACCGTGGCTCGACGCCGGCGTGGTCGAAGTAAGCGAAGGCCAGACCTCGGTTCTCCGCGAGGGGATACGAACGAATCGACCGATGCTTGGGGCTCGCGCCGCTGCCATCGCCGTGGAAGACCCGACCGTGCATCGGGCACTGGATGCTATCTTTCACCACCCGGCCCGTCTTCATGTTGACGCCGAAGTGCGAGCAGTAAGGCTCGACCATGTTCAGCTTGCCCGAGTTCGAGCGGAAGACGAGGCACTCCTCGTTCATGAAGGTGCGCGCCTTGATCTTGCCCTTGCGGTACTCGCGCGAGAACCCGATGAACATCCAGCCTCGATAATTCATGGTGATCCTTCCTTCCGGTCGCGCCGCGGCGCGCTGTGCCCTTCTCTCGCGCTCGCCGCCCGTCGTGCATCCCAGCGGCCGCCGATTTCAAACGCGAATGAATACTCGCGTTTCCCGAAGTATCAGTCAAGCCCGAGGAAGGGGTCGAGCCGCCCCGCGGGCGACAGAAGGATTCGCGAAAGCGGCGCGACGGGTGGGCCATTTCTGGAGTGCGATCGATGCTTCAGAACTCGAAGTACGCCGGCCGCTGGACCTTCGGCGCTCGCTCTTGGAAGAAGAGTCCGGTGACCGGCAAGCGGGTGAGTCGGCCGGGCCAGTCTCCGTTGATCGAGGTCGCGCTACCTGACCTCCGCATCGTGGACGAAGAGACCTGGTCGCGGGGGGCAAGCCATCAACGAGGAAGCCCGCGAGCGCTATGCGGCGCTGGGCCCGTCCGCGTATGCCCGGGAAGGCGGCGCGAGTACCGCCCGCCGGACTTATCCCATGTCCACCCTCATTCGCTGCGGCATCTGCGGCGGCCCGATGGTCATCGAGAAGACGCAGAAGCCTCGCTACCGATGTGATGCGAGCCGCGGCAACGGCGGCACCTGCGACAACTCCCGCACCGTGATGGAAGACGCTCTTCGAGACGCGTTCACGTCCGCCATGCTCCGATACTTCGACAGACCCGAGGTCGTGGCGCATCTGATCGAGGCCTCGAAGGCGGAACTTGCGCGCGCACAGCGAACCGTGCCGGACGAGAAAGCAGACGCGGAGAAGTCACTCGCAGAGACCCGAGGAAGGATTGACAACCTCGTCGAGCTCGCCTCCCGCGGCGCGGCCCCGACCGCCGTCCTTGAGAAGATTCGCGAGCTCGAGGCGCTCGCGGACAAACGGGAGCACCACCTTCAAGAGCTCGGAGCTGCGCTCGAGCCACTTGATGCACCACGACCGGAGGACGTAGTCGCGCGTATTCGGCACCTTGGCGTGCTATTCGATAAGAGCCCCAAGGATGCGCGCGAAGCGCTCAAGCATCTCCTCGACGATGGCATTCAGCTCTACCCGCTCGAAAACGGGCACTACCGGGCCCGCTGGACGGTCCGCGGAGGCGCCCTTTTCTTCGTTGGAACGCCGCGCCACAAGAGTTCCCGGGCATGATGAAGGCGCTGCTCGAGCAGTTCGAGGACGGCCCCAAGCTACTCGGCTCCTAGTTGTTCATGTTCTTCTCCGGACAGCCTCGGCAATGGTGTCGGGGCTGTTTTTTCGCGGACGTGTCGCGGCGTGATAACAAGGTCGCGACATGGCA
>JAPUKT010000497.1 GCA_027295555.1 Deltaproteobacteria bacterium | reverse complement strand
GGCATCCCGCGCGCAACCGTCCCTATGCGGCCCTCATCGCGCGCGCGACCCGCGCCCCGCAGCTCGCCGAATACTTGGAGCACCTATCGGATGCGCTCGGCCCCGTGGAGCCGAAGTTTGCGAACTTCGCGCGCTCTCCTGCTAACCTCTGAAACATGCGCCACCGAAGCAACGGGGACGGCACGTTTAGCGTAGAGCAATTCGCGCGCTGCGGAGATGACTGCGTCTTCGAAGCCGGGGTGTTGGTGTTCCATCCCGAAAACATCGAGCTCGGAACCAACGTATACGTCGGACACAACGCAATCCTCAAGGGCTACTACAAGAACACCATGCGGATTGGCGACGAGACTTGGATCGGCCAACAAGCGTTCTTGCACAGCGCCGGTGGCATCGACATCGGGGCACGCGTCGGCATTGCGCCTGGGGTTCGGATCATCACTTCGTTTCACACGGAGGCGGGACGCGCGACGCCCATCTTGAGCTCCCCAATCGAGCTCGCTGCCGTCGTCATCGAGGACGATTGCGACCTCGGCGTCGGTGCGGTCGTGCTTCCCGGTGTGCGAATCGGCAAAGGCGCCCAGATCGGAGCCGGCGCGGTCGTCACGGAAGACGTCCCCGCGTATTCGGTTGCGGTTGGTGTACCGGCTAAAGTGGTCAGAGAACGCCCCAAATGAGCACGCCCGACCTGAGCGTGATCGTCTTTGCCCTCAACGAGGAAGACAACATCGGACCGGTGTTGGCCGAGCTTCGACAGTGGCTCGCCGGGCACGAACCTTCTTCGGAAGTCGTCTTCGTCGACGATGGCTCATCGGATGGCACGGCCGATGCCGCCGCAGCAGCTCTCGAAGGCATGCCACACCGGATCTTGAAGCATGCAACCAACCGCGGGATCGGCGCCGCGCTCAAGACGGGAGTTCGCTCGGCCCACGGCCTCTGGGTCACTTTCTTGCCAGCCGACGGTCAGATCGCCCCCGACGCGATCGGTCAGCTCCGCAGGGCGGCGCTTCAACAGGGCGCCGATGTGGTGTTTAGCGTTTACGAGGACCGCGACGACGGCCTATATCGCAAAGTCCTCTCCGCGGGGGTGCGAAGCCTCATCTTCTTGGTCCATGGGGTTCGCATGCGAAGCGACGGGCCCTACCTTTTCCGGCGTCCGCTATTCGACCCGGAACAGCTTGCGGCCGACACGTTCTTTCTGAACTTCGAGTTTCCGATCCGCGTGCTTGGCGCAGGCACGCCCGCCGGCCTAGTCACCATCGAGTGCAGGCCACGCCGCTCGGGACAGTCGAAGTCGACCGGGCCGACGCGAATTTGGGGCGTGGTACGAGACCTGGTCGACCTTCGGGTTCGCCTCACCAAAGAGGCGCTCACCGCGCGTCGTCGCGCGCCGAAGCGTCCCTGAAACGATCTCGAAGAGTCGAACGCGGGATGCCGAGTGCTCTTGCGGCCGCCGACAAGTTCCCCCCGTACGCCTCGATGGCCCTCCGGAGAGTATCCGCCGTAGGACGTGCGACCGGATCGGCAAGCCGTCGCAGCGCTCGGTCGACCACATCGGCATCGATGGTCGAGGTGTCACAACCGATCGCGGCGAGCTCGAGGGCATTGCGCAGCTCCCGAACATTGCCGGGCCACGGATACGCGCGAAGCCTCCAAACGGCTTCAGCCGACAGCTGTTTTTCGCCGACCTCCTCTGCCATCGACGAAAGAAAGTGCTCGGCGAGGGGGCCGATATCGTCGGTGCGGTGACGGAGGGCGGGGACATCGATGACGAGACGATGGATTCGATAGTAAAGGTCTGCCCGGAAGCTCCCCTCCTGCACCATGCGTCGGAGGTCGCGGTGTGTTGCGCACACGAGTCGGACGTTCACCCGCCGCGCCGACTCACTGCCGATACGGCGAACATGCCACGTCTCGAGCACCCGCAGCAACCGCGTCTGAAGGGCGGGGGGTAGCTCGGCCACCTCGTCGAGAAAGAGCGTCCCGCCGTGCGCCTGCTCGAAGGCCCCACGATGAGACTGCACGGCCCCGGTAAAGGCTCCACGCTCGTGGCCGAACAACTCGCTTTCGATCAAGTCCCTCGGGAGCCCTCCCCCGTTGAGCGCGACGAATGGACCGCCGCTCCGCGGGCTGCGCTCGTGCAACGCCCGCGCGACGAGCTCCTTGCCCACCCCTGTTTCGCCATGGATCAGCGCGGGCCACGGGAGACGCGCAAAGCGGTCGACCTCGGCCATGATCGCAAGCATCGCGCTCGACGCGACGACCGGGGTCGCCGATGCGAACGTCTCTGACCGCCTTCCGCTCGCCACTCGAAACTCGGTTCGCCCGATACGAACAGTGCCACCAGCGCGGAGCTCGATTCTTTGGATGCGAACACCATCGACCCAGGTGCCGTTGGTGCTCCCGAGGTCGCGAACGAACACCCCTTTTTCGGAAGGCTCGATGCGGCAGTGAAATCGACTGACCGCGCGATCGGAAAGAGTGATCGCGTTGTCGGAAGCGGCACCGATCGAGAGCGGCCGGTCTGCAATACGAAAGGCCTGCGCCTCACGACCCCTGCCTTGGACTAGCGCGATTGGGCGCGGACCGGTCGGATGGCAATCGAGGAGCTCCGTACTCACGGGCATCGATGGCTCGACCGAGGCCTTGCAACGCGCGATCGAATAGCCGGCCCCGATCGACACGCGGCGGTCGATCGGCATGACCGAGCGCTCGGTGAGGCCTGGCGCGGTGACCAAATCGTAAAGGTAAACCGTGCCGCCAGCAGGGAGGACCAGCAGCGCACGGCCGGGAACGCCACTTGCGTGAACGGCGATATCGCAATCGGGATGCGAGCCGACCTCGAGCGCATGCGCACCGAGGGGGAACATTCGTACGGGCTCCCCGGCCCGCGACAGACAAAGCACGTCGGAAAGAGCCATGGTTCGAATATCGACCAGACCTCCAATGCGTTGCGTCGAGGACACCCAAAGCGGCAATCGCGCTTGAATCAACGACGGGCGATCCCTAAGCTCCCGGCACCGTGACCGAGAATCTCCGCGAAACCGCCCTCATCCATGAACACGAGACTCTCGGAGCACGACTCGTGCCCTTTGCGGGGTGGCGCATGCCGGTCCAATACAAGGGCATCAAGAGCGAGCACGAGGCGGTACGAACCCGCGCGGGGCTATTCGACGTCTCCCACATGGGGGAGTTTCTGATCGAAGGCCCACGGGCGGTGGCCGCGATCCATGGCCTCGTGACCAATGACGTGTCGAAGCTCGCGGTCGGGCAGGCGCTCTACACCCTCTGCTGCGATGATGCGGGCTACATCTTGGACGACCTGATCGTCTATCGATTGGAAGGCGACAAAGTCCTGGTGGTGTGCAACGCGTCCAATCGCGGCAAGATCGCCGCCCACTTCGAATCGCGCCTCGGCGACGATGTGTCCTTCGAAGATGCATCGGACCGATGGGCGCTGCTGGCGCTTCAGGGGCCAAACGCCGCCGCAATCATGCGGGACGTCGGGGCTCCGGCCGCGCTCACCGAGCTCGCTCCGTTCCGGGTCGCGAAAGCAGAGGTGGCTGGGATCGAGGTCTGGGCGGCGAGGACCGGCTATACCGGCGAGGACGGCTTCGAGCTTTTCTGCGCGAACGAAAACGCCGTCACCCTGTGGCGCGCTCTGCTCTCAGAGGGCGAGCCCCACGGTCTCGAACCCGTGGGCCTCGGCGCGCGAGACACCCTCCGGCTCGAAGCCCGGCTGATGCTCTATGGAAACGACATCAGCGAGGACACCCACCCTTTCGAGGCAGGCCTCGGCTGGGTGGTCAAGCTCGACGCCGGGGACTTCGTCGGGCGGTCGGCGCTTCAGGCCCTCAAAGACGCCAGCCTCGAGCGCCGATTGGTCGGTTTCGAGATGGCGGGGCGCGGAATTGCGCGTCATGGCTACCCGATCGTCGCTGACGGGAAGTCCGTGGGGACGGTGACTAGCGGGTCCCCCGGACCGACGGTTGGAAAGAACATCGGTCTCGGCTATGTGCCCAAAGTGCTCAGTCGGATAGGCACCACCTTGGGAGTCGAGATCCGTGGCAAGGTGGTCGACGCCGTGGTAGTGAGGACCCCGTTTTACAAGAGGTAATGATGGCCACGTTTCCAAGGGATCTACGGTACACTCGAGAGCACGAGTGGGCGCGCGTCGAAAGCGACGTGATTCGCGTGGGGATCACCGCATACGCGGTCGAGCAGCTCGGGGACGTGACTCTCGTGGACATGCCGGCCCCCGGCGAAGACGTGCAGGCGCACGAGAGATTTGGTGACATCGAGTCCGTCAAGACTGTGAGCGAGCTGTTCGCGCCGGTCAGCGGCGAAATCGTCGACGTGAACGCCGCGCTCGAGTCGAGCCCTGAGCTCGTGAACGAAGGCCCCTACGAAGAGGGCTGGCTCATCACCATTCGCCCCTCGGACCAGGTCGAGCTCGAGGGCCTCATGGATGCCGCCAAGTACGAGGAATACGTCGGGACGCTGGACGGCTGACGGCATTCATTCACCGTGAGATACCTGCCCCACACCGACCAAGAGATTCGAGCCATGCTCGAGCGCGTCGGGGTGCAGGACATCGACGCGCTGTTCGAGAGGGTGCCCGGTGAGTATCTGCTCAAGAAGGACCTCGACCTCGAGCCAGCGCTGGATGAGCCCCGTCTGATGCAGCACCTGACGGCGCTCTCCGACCGAAACGAGGGGGCTCGCATGCTCTCGTTTCTCGGCGGTGGCATGTACCGGCATCACGTCCCGCCTGCAGTCGACCAGCTTCTGCAGAGGAGCGAGTTCTACACGGCATACACCCCCTATCAGGCCGAGCTCTCGCAGGGAACGCTGCAAGCGACTTTCGAATTCCAGACGATCGTGTGCGAGCTTTTCGGCGTCGACGTCGCCAACGCATCAATGTACGACGCCGCAAGCGGAGTCGCCGAGGCGGTACTGATGGCGCGCCGAATCAAGCACCGCAACCAGATTGTCGTCAGTGACGGGCTTCATCCCGAGTTCCTCGAGACTGTCCGCAGCTACATCCAAGGTCTCGATAGCAGCGACTCGATCAAGGTGGCGCCGCTTGGCCCCGACGGCCGCACCGATTGGCAAGCTGCTGCCGGCTTGATCACCGATCGGACCGCGGCTGTAGTCGTCGGCTACCCGAATTTCCTCGGATGCGTGGAGGATCTCGACGCGGCGAAGGGCGCGGCGGAGAGCGAAGGGGCGCTCCTGATCACGGCCACCGCCGAGCCCTACGCACTATCAATGTTGGAGGCGCCTGGAGCTTGCGGCGCCGACATCTGCGTGGGCGAGGGGCAAGCGCTCGCAGTGCCGCCGCAATACGGAGGCCCGGGCGTTGGGCTGTTCGGGGCTTCGCAGGCCTTCGTCCGTCAAATGCCGGGCCGTCTGGTCGGGCGCACCGTGGATGAGGACGGGAACCCTGGGTACGTGCTCACCCTTTCGACCCGGGAGCAGCACATCCGCCGCGAAAAGGCGACGTCGAACATCTGCACCAACCACGCCCTCATCGCGCTCGCGATGGGGATCCGGACGGCGATGCTCGGGAAGCAGGGGTTCACCCAGGCCGGCCGGCGCTGCTTGGACGCAGCCCATTACCTGCGTGCTGGGATCGAGAAGCTCGACGGAATCGAGCTCCCCTACTCGGCTCCCGTGTTCAACGAACAGGTCGTTCGCTTTGCGAACGTGCCGGCAAGCGAGGTGATCGGACGCCTCTCTAAACGGGGCATCCTCGCCGGGGTCGACCTCGGTCGCTTCCGTGACGAATGGGGGCACGACCTGCTCGTTGCAGTGACCGAGCTCCACACGCGAGAGGACTTGGACCGTGTGCTGACCTGCTTTGACGAGGTGCAAAGATCCGACTCAACTTAAAGAACATGCGCGAAATCGCGGCGCTCACGGAGCACAAGATCATGTGATCACTCGGCTTTTACCGTTCAGCCTTGACCCTGCACACATTCGTGCACAACGCTTTAATCAGGTTGCACGAAGCTAAAACGCAAAGGAAACTCGCCGCGCTTCGTGAGATTTGCGCCGGGCACGGACCGAATCTGCGGAGGCTGAACCATGCGCGAACCACGTAGAAACTCATTCATCGATCCTCAGAGCCCGCCCGCACCCTATCCGATGGCTTGGGAGGATATCTGCCGCGACTCGACGTGGCAGGGTCGCTGGGTCGCACTCGACGACTGCGCGTACAACGAGGCCGGCGAAGCGACTGCAGGCCTGGTCGTCGACTACGACGACAACCTCGCAGAGCTCTGCGCCCGCCTCAGCGCCGACCGCCGCAAGCGCTGCTCGATCGTTTTCTGCGGGCCAACCGAATCGGCCGCGCAGGTCTGTCGCTAGTAGGCTCTATCGGAGCCGGAGCTAGGCTCCTCTTCCTCATCCCAGGGATGAGGGGCTTCTTCGACGTTCAGGCCCTCGTCCTCGCCGGTGCAGCGGTCCGGCTCCCCACGCCGCATCTTGACCGCATTCCAGGGGCCGCCCCCTGCGTAATCGTCGTCGAGGCCCCACTCCCCCTTGAGGTACTGGTCGCCATCTTCGCCGATTTCGATACGGAAGTAGCCATGCCCGCGACGGTCCTTCGGGTGCCCGGCGATGAGCTCGCGACGGTCGTTCCATTGATACGTCAGCAGATCCCCTTCGATCGCGCCCTGAATCCGCCCCGACCGCTCGTGCTTGACATAGTCGCCGATCACCTGGTTGCCGCTCTGGCAAATGTGCATGTTGCCGTACTGCGGCGACTGCCACACCCCGTAGAAGGCCGCTCCCTGAGGCATGAGGCCGGGCTTCGGCTTCTGCGCACCTCCACAGCCGAGCATGATCCCCAAGACCAGAGCCACCACTATGTGCTTCGCGGACATCGAGTCCCTCCCCTGCCCCACGATAAACGACCCGTGCCCGAAAGCGTAATTTCGGCCCCGTAGAATGACTCCGTCGCCACGAGGCAGGCCCCGGATCGCCCGAAGGGGGCCGAAGCCCCGTGGCAGACGCGCAGCGTCGGTTTTACGGGGTCAGCGGATGCGGGGCACGGAAATCACATGGTAGAGGACTCCGCTCCCCTCGGAGAGGAGCAAACCGAGGTCCTTCACCGTCCCGAGGATCGACTCGTCGATCCACGCTTGGGCGGCAGGGGGCGGCGGCTCGAGCCTGTAGCTTGTGACGACCAGCGGTTCGAGACGCTCGCGCAGGCGGGGCGCGACGTCGATGCGCTCCTTCAAGAGGTTGAGCGCCACGTCCATGCCGCCGAGCTCGTCGACCAAGCCGAGCCGGTGGGCGTCGGTGGCAAGCCAGACGCGTCCGCGTGCGAGGGGCTCGATTTCTTCGACCGGCCGGCCGCGCCCGTCTGCCACCAAGCCGACGAAGGATTCGTAGAAGGCGTCCAGCTCCCGGTTCATGAGCGCGCGCTCGTCGTCGGTAAGGGCCCGGTGCGGCGAGAACACATCGGCATGCGGGCCTGTCCGAAGCACTTCGGTTCGAATGCCCACTCGGTCGAGGAGCTGCTTGGCCAACAGGCGCGCGGACACCACCCCGATCGACCCGGTAATGGTCAGGGGTTGGGCGACGATCGAGTCGGCGTGCGTCGCCACGTAGTAGCCGCCGCTGGCCGCGACTTCCCCGAAGTACGCCACGACCGGTTTCTTCTCTTTGACCCGGACGACTTCGCGGTGGATGAGGTCCGAAGCCTCGGCCGAGCCGCCCGGTGAATCGACCCACAGCAGCACGCCGAGCGCCCGACGATCATGACGCGCTCGGCGAAGCGCGCCGACGATCGAGGCTCTTCTACCCATGGGAGCGCCCGACTCGGAGATAGTGCCTTTGATGGCGACCACCGCGATGTAAGGACGGCGACGGAGTGGGCGAAACAGCCGTTGCTCTTTGAACGCAAAGTACCGGTTCGCTTCCATCAACGGACGCTTCTTGTCGCAACCGAGGAGGTCACGGAGCTCGTCTTCGTATGCGACTTTGTCGACTAGGCCGGCTGCGATCGCTTCGTCTCCCCGGAACACACCGGTTTCGAAAAGCTCGCGTGCCTGCTCTGGCGTCGTGCCGGTGCGTTGGGCAAGCGCGGCGAGCAAGCTGTCGGTGTACCCATCGATGACGGCTTGAAGCTGTTCGCGTTGCGGCTCGCTCATCGA
>JAPUKT010000496.1 GCA_027295555.1 Deltaproteobacteria bacterium | reverse complement strand
ACAGTGCCCCGAGCGTCTTCGGAATAATCTCCGAAAGGAACAGGATCAGCAGTGTCAGAATCGCCGAGGTGATCGCCAGCACGTGAGAGCCCCAAAGGCGCTGCGCCTCAGCACCGACGCCAATGGCGCCTACCGTGTTGGCGAACGTATTGAGGCTCAGGATCGCGGCAAGGGGTCGGTCGATGTTCGATTTGAGGGCACGCATCCTCGCGCCGACTTTGGGTCGATCCTGCTCCAGCTGGGCGAGATGGGAAGGTGTGACGCTGAGAAGCGCTGCCTCGAGAACGGAGCACAGAAACGATACGCCGAGCGCCAGCGCGAGATAGACGAAGAGCAGCGTCATCCCGAAGCTCTTCGGCGCACCGCGTCCTCGTCATCGTGCCGACGAAACGGCCCATGGTAACTGAGGTGCTGGATCTGCTCGCGCACCGAGGCGGCTTCTCGCGGGAGGAAGTCGGCCACAGCCTGGCCGAGCACCGGGTGCCGAATCCAATGGGCGCTGTAGATGGGAACGGGCATGAGGCCCCGGCGCAGCTTGTGTGTCCCTTGCGCGCCAGCTTCGAAGCGCTGCATTCCGTGTGTGATCGCGTGGTCGATGAGCCGATAGTAGCAGAGCTCGAAGTGGAGCATGTCGTGCCTTCGAACCGCCCCCCAATACCGGCCGTACAGATTGGCGCCTTTTTCGAAATTGATGGACGCCGCCACGATGTGACCCTCGTGCTTTGCGGCGACGACGAGCGGGGACTTGTCGAGCGCGGACGAAGCCCTCTCGAAGAACTCGGTGGTCAGATACGGGTACGAGCCTTTCCGACTACAAGTCCCCCGGTACAGCCGCTCCAAGGTGCGCCAGTCATCCGTGCTCAAGTCGGCCCCCTTGAGTACTTCGATTTCCACGCCTCCCTCCGCGGCGATCCGCCTTTCCTTCTTTACCTTCTTGCGCATCGACGAGCGGAAACCATCGACGAATGCGTCGAAGCTTTCGTAGTTGGCGTTCCGCCAACGAAACTGAAAGGAAAGGCGAATCATGAGGCGATCATCCTGCTCGACCCATTCCCGCTCTTCGGGGTTCAGGAAGAGCAGGTGGATCGAGGAGGCGCCCGCAGAATCGGCCACGTCGAGACAACCGTCGATCAGTCTTCGCACGATCGGCACCGGGTCTTCGCCGGACGCGTATAAGATGCGTCGCCCCGTGACGGGCGTGACCGGAACCATCGAGACGAGCTTTGGATAATATCGGACTCCGAGACGCGCGGCCGCATCGGCCCATCCCCAGTCGAAGATGTACTCACCGTAGCTGTGCGTCTTGAGGTAGAGAGGGAGCGCACCGATCAGTCGTTTGCCGCGCCAGGCGGTGACGTGCGTGGGTTCCCATCCCGAGCCGCGCCCAACTGATCCGCTTTCCTCGAGGAGCGACAGGAATGCGTGCTCGACGAAAGGGTCGTCGTCGCCGGTTAGGTTGTCCCAATCGGCCGCTTCTACCGAGGCTAGCGACGACAAAACGCGTATGTCGATGGACTCGCCCAAGGGTGCCGTTGATTCTGACGGAACACGCCTGTCAGAGCCAGCCGAGGTATCGCGTAGCTCCGCGCTTCCCGCGAATACGGTTGATCAGCAACTTTCTTCGGTCATCGTGCACCCAAGGCGCACGCCGTCGCGACGATGCCTTCCTCGATGAGGTAACGGCCGGAGATGCTGTCGCCCCGTCGGAGCTCCCCGGCGTCCTGCTGGAACACCGCTCGAAAGAAGCCGTCCTCGAGGTCGAGGGCGACGGCGTGGAATCCGAGAAACTCGTGCGTCAGAGGATACTGGCACTTGTAGACCGCCTCCTTCGCGCTGAAGACGACCTTGCCCATCAGCCCCGGGTCCGAGACCTCTGCGAGCCATTGGCGCTCCGCCGGTGTGCAGATCCGGTTCAGGACCGATTCCTTGAGCGGCGTCGACGGCTCGAGATCGATTCCAATGGCACGAACTTCCGAAGCACGCGCGACGGCCGCGGCACACCAAGAATCGGTATGGGTGATACTCCCGACGAACCCATCCGGCCAGATCGGCGCTCGGTCTTCGCCCTGAAGAACTGGGATCCCGGCGTCCACCCCGAGCCTGGCCAAAGCTTGGCGGGCACAGACACGGCCGGCGGTGAACTGGTCGATCCTGCGGTCCACCGCCTCGGCAATCGCTTGCTCCTCAGGTTCGAGAAGGCTTCCCTCGACAGACCGAGGATCCATCTCCTCAGTCGTTACGCTGGGGTCAAGGAGGCGATCGAACAGCGTCCGGCGGCCTGCTATCGATGACACGACTTTCATCCTCTTCCCTCGAGAGCTTCGAGCATCTTCGTCACGCGACCTTTCCAGTCGGACGTGGGGCCGAGCACCTGCTCCGTACCTGTGAGATCCAGGACGCTGTACGCAGGACGCGGGGCGGGACGCGGAAACTCCTCGGTCGGACACGGTGCGATCGTGCATTGGGGGTTCACGACATCTCGAATCAGCGCGGCGAGCCCGAACCACGTGCACTCGCCGCCGTCGCACACGTGATAGGTTCCG
>JAPUKT010000495.1 GCA_027295555.1 Deltaproteobacteria bacterium | reverse complement strand
CACCTTGCTGCGCAGGATTGTTGGTTTGACCGGTTTCGTTAGGTAATCGACGGCACCGACTTCGTATCCTCGTGCGACGTAGTCATCGTCGTCGCCCAACGCCGTCACGAAGATGATCGGGACTGATCGGGTCGCCTCTTTCTCGCGCATCAGCGACGCGGTCTCGAAGCCATCCATATCAGGCATCTGCACATCGAGGAGGACCAGCGCTAAATCGCCGTCCTTGCTTGCAGCCAGAGCCTCTTTCCCCGACGTTGCCTGCACGACCTCGACATCCAATGTCTCGAGAATCGACTCGAGCACGTAGAGGTTTTCGTCGTGGTCGTCCACGATGAGAACCTTGGGTTTCTCGTTCGTAGCGCTCATCTTGATCCTCTCATCGTACCGGCGCGGCCGCTCGCCACATCTCGTCTATCTCTCCCGTTCGATGTTTCATGACCGCACAAGCAGCGCTTTCATTGTGGCTACCAACTGCCTCATGTTCACTGGCTTCGATACGTACTCGTCAGCACCGGCCTCGAGGATCCGTTCCTTGTCACCGGTCATCGCCAACGCGGTGAGTGCGATGATCGGAAGACCTCTCAGGGCCCGATCGGCGCGGATCCTTTGCATGGTCTCCATTCCGTCCATCCGGGGCATCTGCATATCCATCAGAACGAGATCCGGCCGCTCGGTCCGGAGTGCCTCGAGCGCCTCCACCCCGTCTCGAGCCACCCGAACGTCGAAGCCTTTCGCCTCCAGGTAGTCCGTGATCAATACGATGTTCATCTCGTTGTCTTCGGCGAGCAGGATGCGAGGTGCGCCTCGCGCCTCAGGCTTGGTGGGGCGAGCCGCGGCCAATGCTTCAGCGATGGCTGTGTAGAGTTGCTCGCGCCGTGCGGGCTTCACGATAACGGCGACCGCGCCGGCCCTGAGCCCACGTTGCGGTTCGTCCAGAACCGATACGATGACAACCGGGATTTCTCGAGTCCGCTCGTTCGTTTTGAGTTGCTCGAGCACCTTCCACCCAGACTCCGTAGGAAGGATGATGTCTAGCAAAATGACATCGGGCTCGAAAGTCTCAGCCTGCGTTATGACCCCGGTACCGTGCGGCAAAGTCAGCACCTCGGCGTCGAGCTCCTCCATGTAACGGCGCAACTGCTTGCTTACCGTCGGATCGTCTTCCACGATGATGACCCTGCGAACCGCTGGAGTCAGTTCCTCGCGTGTAGCACCGCTTGCCTCAGGCGCGGCCGCTGGTTGTTCCTCCGGTGTCCACGGGAGCGTCACCACGAAACGGCTGCCGTGGCCTCTTCCTTCGCTCTCAGCTGTGGCGCGCCCTCCGTGCAGCTCTGCCATTCTCGCAACCAGCGAAAGACCCAACCCCGTCCCGTCGTATTGACGGTCCAGTCCCGATTCGAGCTGTGAGAACGGTGCGAAGAGTTTCTCCACGTCGTCTGACGCAATACCGATGCCGGTATCCGAGACCACAAACTGTAGCTCACCGTTGCCTGTATCGCCCTGCGCGTGGGTTCCCCCGTGCCCTCGTCCGTGAACTTCACTGCGTTGGTTAGCAGGTTGACGAGCATCTGTTTCAGACGACGCTCGTCGGCCTGGACCGTTCGGACCTGGGGGTCGATGAACGTCTCGAGCTTCACGCCCTTCTTCACCGCACGTTCACGTACGAACAGCATGCTTGTCTTGCAAACGGCCTCCACATCCACGGTCCGGATGGACAGTTCCATCTTGCCGGCGGCGACCTTGGAGAGGTCCAGGATGTCGTTGATCAGCGACAGCAGGTGCCGGCCGCTGGACTCGATCATCCCAACAGTCTTGACCTGCCTCTCGTTCACCTCGCCGTAGATCCCCTCGAGCAAGCTCTCCGAAAGGCTCAAGACGGCATTGAGCGGGGTGCGCAGCTCATGGCTCATGCTCGCCAAGAACTCATCCTTGGCCCCGGATGCCTGCTCCAGTTGGGCGTTCGCGACTTGGAGCTCCGCCGTTCGCTCCGCCACGCGCTCGGCGAGCAAGGCCCGCTCGCCTTCCAGCGCCTTGGCCTTCTGCTGGCGGTGGATCACGTTTCCCAGTTGGACACCGATCTGCCCCATCACGTCGAGGAGTGGCTCGTCAGGTGGTTCGGTGTCCCGGGAAAAGAATTCCAATACGGCGGCTACCTGATTCTCGACCATCACGGGGAATGCGAATGCTCCGCGCACGTCGATGTCCTTCGCTTGCTGCGCGCGCGGGGCGTTCGGATCGACCGTCAGGTCCTCGATCCAGGCGGGGGCACCGCTCGACAGGACCCGGCCTGGGAGGCCGACGCCCGGCGCAAAGCGCGCCGTTGCCGTCACGCCCTTGAACGCTGTGAATGCGTCGGAATCGTCGAGATGCCAGATTTCAGTCGGGACCAGCTCCGGCGTTCCATCACCTGCCGGCAGATAGACATGGCCAACAGGCCATCCTGTGAACGTACACACCTGATCGACAGTCACTTGGAATGCGTCCTCGGGGCTCATCGCCTGGTTCGCAGCGAGTGCGACCTCTTTCAAGAGGTGTGTGCGGCGCTCGCCCTCTCGGATCGCTCGGCTGGCCTCGTTGAGCCTCTCCCGGGCGAAAAGGCCCGCCATACTTCCGGCGACGAAACCCGTCAGAATGTCCAGGGTCATCAGCGCGACTTGCGAATCGCTGGCGCGACCTTCCCGGGGACGGGCGGCCACCAGGAGGCCAACCTGGCTCTCCTGATAATCCCACGTCATGCGGACGGGAACCACGAGTAGCGCTTCACCGAGATCCCAGCGCTCGGCGATCTGACCGAGGTCGGGGGCGAGCTCGTCGATGATGTAGCTCTTGGATCGAAACGGCTGGCGACACCGTCCGCTAACCCTAGCGATCCTCTTTTCAGCCGTGGCAAGCAACGGAAAGCCCACAAAGACCCGTGCCATCCAGCAACTGTCACAAGATCATAGGTGAATCAAGCAATCATTTTCAACGCGACGTAAGGAACGAGATTCACGA
>JAPUKT010000494.1 GCA_027295555.1 Deltaproteobacteria bacterium | reverse complement strand
TAGATGCCGCCGGTGAGCTCCCGGATGAAAATGAGGTCGACCCCGCGTAGTCGCTCAGCCTTGAGAGGTGACGCTGCCTCGAGGCCTCGAAAGGGCTTCACCGGTCGCACGTTGGCAAACAGCTTCAGCGCTTTGCGCATTCCAAGAAGCCCCTGCTCTGGCCGAACTTCGGCTGTCGGATCGTCCCATTTCGGTCCTCCGACCGCACCAAGGAGGACGGCGTCCGCGCTTCGGCACGCGACAATCGTATCGTCTGGAAGAGGCACCCCCGTCTCATCGATGGCGATCCCGCCGATGAGATGCGTAGAGAATGTAAAAGTGTGCCCCGACTTGCTTGCAACCGCTTCGAGGACTTGCCGGGCCGCGTCGACGATTTCGGGACCGATGCCGTCACCGGGAAGAAGTGTAATTTTGGCTTTCATCTCTTACGCCTGCGTACAGCCGCGGAGCATGCACGGCACCCGCGATGAAGGCAACGACTAAGTACGCGCCGGTTGCGCCTCCGCTTGTTGTTCCCGCCTAGCTCGTTCGAGGGTCAGCCCGTATTCGATGCTGTCGACCAGGGCCTGAAGAGATGCCTCGATGATGTTGCTGGATGCACCGACCGTGCTCCAGGTATCGTGCGCGGACTGGCTGTCGATCAAAACTCGTGTAGTGGCGCCAACCCCGCTGCGGCCGTCGAGGATGCGCACCTTGTAGTCGCTCAAGTGCATCTCGGCGACCTGAGGGAAGAACGGTCGAAGCGCTTTGCGAAGGGCGGCGTCGAGCGCGCTGACCGGGCCGTTTCCTTCGCCCGCAGTGAGTATTACCTCGTCGCCGATTTGCACTTTGATGGTGGCTTCGGCAACCATCCCCTCCCCGCGTCGGCGCCCGACGCTCGCCTGGAAGTCCAGTACCTCGAACGGCGGCTGATAGTCTTCCTGGTGGCGCGCCATCAGGAGTGCAAAGGATGCCTCGGCGGCCTCATATGCAAACCCCCGTGCTTCGAGCTCCTTCACCCGTTCGAGGACCTGACTGCCATGCGCCGAGCTGGTCTCGAGGCCGAGCTCCTCGGCCTTGCTCATCACGTTGCCTCGCCCCGAGAGCTCGCTGACGACCACACGTGACTCGTTGCCTATGAGCTTCGGGTTGATGTGCTCGTACGACTCCGGATGACGACGGATCGCCGATACGTGGACACCGCCCTTGTGCGCGAACGCACTCCGACCGACATACGCGGCGTGATCGTTCGGGCTCAGGTTCGCGATCTCCGCGACGAAATGCGCGAGGTCGTAGAGCTGGGCCAGGCCGCCCTCCGGGAGGCAATTCAACCCGAGCTTGAGCTCGACGTCCGGAATGATCGCACAGAGGTTCGCGTTCCCACATCGCTCACCGTAGCCGTTGATCGTTCCCTGCACATGACGCGCACCGGCTCGGACAGCTGCAACGGAGTTCGCTACCCCACATTCCCCGTCGTTGTGTGCGTGAATGCCGAGGCGCGCTTCGGGCAACGCATCGCGCACCGCCCTGACGAGCTCTTCGATCTCCCAAGGCATCGAGCCGCCATTGGTGTCGCAGAGCACGAGTGTTTCGGCGCCGCCTCGGGCAGCTGCGCGCAGCGTCTCCAACGCGTACTCGGAGTCGGACTTGTACCCATCGAAGAAGTGCTCGGCGTCGTAGATGGTCCGGCGCCCGCTCTTCGACAGGAACGCCACGCTCTCCTCGATCATTCGCAGGTTCTCTTCGAGGCTGGTGCGGAGGACTTCGGTGACGTGCATTTTCCAAGTCTTCCCGAAGATCGTGCACACTGGCGTCTCTGCCTCGATCACAGTCTGCAGCTGCTTGTCCTCCTCGGCGCGCAACTGAGCGCGGCAGGTCGAGCCGAACGCCGCGATGGTGGCGTTCTTCCAGGTCACGTCCTTCGCTCGCACGAAGAACTCGACGTCCTTCGGGTTCGACCCCGGCCATCCGCCTTCGACGAAAGCGACACCGAGCGCATCGAGACGCTCGGCGATGCGCAGCTTGTCATCGCATGACAGACTCATCCCTTCCATCTGCGTTCCGTCACGCAGAGTGGTGTCGTAGATCTCCACGACCGGGCTCGGGCCGTTATTTCCGTTGCTGCTCATAGTTGGTGATTTGATCGTCGAACGACAGGAGATAGCCGAGCTGATCAACGCCCTCCAAGAGGCAATGCTTGGAAAACTCGTCGATCGGGAACGTCGTCTCGAGGCTGCCGAGCCCGGTCACCGATTGTGTCGGTAGGTCGATCGTGATCTTCGTCCCCCGATCGAGTTGAACCGCCTGCATGAGCTCCTTGTGGACATCCGGTGTGACCTCCACGGGGAGAAGACCGTTCTTCAAGGAATTGCTCCTGAAGATGTCGGCGAAGCCAGTGGAGATGATTGCGCGGAAGCCCCAAGCGACGAGCGCCCATGGGGCGTGCTCACGCGAGGACCCGCTACCGAAGTTGTGGCCCGCAATGAGAATCTGCGCGCCCTGCGACTCGGGATGATTGAGGACGAAGTCTTCTTTGTGTGAACCGTCCTCGTGGTAGCGCCAGTCCGAAAATAACCTGTCACCGAGGCCGTGCTTGTCCGTGACTTTGAGGAAGCGCGCCGGGATGATCTGGTCGGTGTCGACGTTCACCGCAGTGAGCGGAACGGCGTGGGATGTCAGTGTCGTGAATTTGGCCAGTGCTCTGTCTCTCAAGAAAGGAGCAAGCTCCGTGGATCGGTCACTTCGCCGGTGATCGCAGCAGCTGCTGCAGTAAGCGGTGACGCGAGAAAGGTGCGTCCGCCTTTGCC
>JAPUKT010000493.1 GCA_027295555.1 Deltaproteobacteria bacterium | reverse complement strand
GAAGCGTGCCGACGGTATCACCTGACGGTCGAGGAGTTCGAAACGTGGCGGATCACTATCGAACGCCACGGTGTTCGGGGTTTGCGTGTGACGCGAATCCAGGAATACCGCACCCACGAGCCGATGAGCGGTTTCCCGCCGAAATCGGGCGACGTGACGGGACACTCCTCGACGCACTAGGCATTTTTTTCCGCCTATTAACGCCTTTTTCACCGGGCTCCCCCTATACCGAAAGCCAGGCCGGGCGATCTGACGTTGCCCGGCCGATTTGCCACAACTGGGCCACGATAAGACCGCGTCAAGACCGCGGCATCGGAGGGGAGAGGGAGTGAACGCGCTCGCGCAATCATTTCAGGGAATGAGCCGGGGGCGGCTTCTCGCGCTGGGCGCCGTGGCGGCGCTCGTGGTCGGCTTCTTCGTCTTCGCAACGGGCCAGGTCACGGCCCCGCACATGACCCTGCTCTACAGCAACCTCGATTTCGACGATTCCGGCGAGATCGCCACGAAGCTCGATTCGATGGGCGTGCCCTATGAGTTCCAGGCCAACGGGACGCAGATTCTGGTACCGTCGGAGCGTGTTCTCGGGCTGCGCATGGCGATGGCCGAGGACGGGCTCCCCGGCAGCGCATCCGTCGGCTACGAGATTTTCGATCGCGCCGACAGCCTCGGCACGAGCAGCCTCGTCCAAAACGTGAACATGGTACGCGCGCTCGAGGGCGAGCTCGCACGCACGATCGGCTCCTTCAACAAGATCGCGAACGCGCGCGTCCATCTCGTCCTCCCCCGCCGGGAGGTCTTCCGGCGCGAGCAACCGGAACCCACCGCCTCCGTGGCGCTCAAGATGCTCGGCAATTCCCGCTTGAGCCGCTCTCATGTCTCGGCCATTCAAAATCTCGTGGCCGCAAGCGTGCCGGGCCTCGAAGCAACGCACGTCACCGTCGTGGATAACAACGGAAACCTGTTCTCCCGCGCGGCGTTGCATTGGGGCATGATGCGCGAAATGCTGCGCAGCACATTGATCGCGGGGTAGCGGCCCCGCTCCGCAATCGCGCGGTCGAGCACGATATGGCCATCGACGGTGGCCCGCACGGCATCGGAAATAGGTTCGTTGTGATCGTCTCCCTCGACCAAAACCGTGAACAGCCCTGTGATCGTCCCCTGCCCGCTTCCGGGACCCGCGCGCTCGAGCAACTTGGGAAGCTCGGCGAACACGGTTGGGGTATACCCTTTGCTCGTGGGCGGCTCGCCCGCCGAAAGGCCGATTTCCCGTTGCGCCGTGGCGAAGCGGGTGACGCTGTCCATCAGACAGAGCACGTGTTGGTCGGAGTCGCGGAAATACTCGGCGATCGTCATGGTCAAATAGGCCGCTTGCCGGCGCATCAATGCCGACTCATCGGAGGTCGCGACGACCACGACGCTGCGCGCAAGCCCTTCCGGACCGAGATCGTCCTCGATAAACTCCTGGACCTCGCGTCCGCGTTCGCCGATGAGTCCGACCACCGCGACATCCGAGGCCGTGTACCTGGCGAGCATGGAGATCAATATCGATTTTCCGATACCCGAGCCGGAGAAGATTCCCATCCGCTGCCCCCGGCAGCAGGTGAGAAAGGTGTTGAGGGCGCGCACCCCCAGATCGAGTTTGCCGCCGATGCGCTGGCGCGCATGCGCGGCCGGCGGCGTGTTGCGCAGGGGATAGCCGATGTTGCCCGGGGTCAGAGGGCCTTTCCCGTCGGTCGGCTCACCGAACGCATTGACGACGCGACCGAGCCAGGAATGATCCGGAAAAACCACGGGCTCGATGCCTTCCACCAGCACCTGACAGCCGAGACCCACGCCATCGAGGGATTCGAAGGGCATGAGCAACGCGCGTTCGTCGCGAAAACCCACCACCTCGCACGGCACCCGTCGGTTGCCGCGGCCCGCGAGGCTGCAGCGCCCGCCGATGCTTACCGCGCGCTGAAGGCCCGTGCATTCGACCAGCATGCCGAGCACGGCGGTCACGCGGCCGTACATTCGCACTTCAGGAATGTGTTCGACCGCAGCCGTCAGTTTCTGGACGGAAACCGCCATCGTTCCCCGATTGGACAAGCGCCGGACATCCGACCGCCTCGGTGATCATCGGCGATCGCCGTTTAGGATCGGTTAACCGCGCGCGGGCCGAAGGCCGGTGACAGAGAGCCTCAAGGATTTGGGAACGGAACGGGAATAAACGCCTTGGCCTCGGGTTTCGATCGAACGCCGGAAAGAAGCGTCCGGGAATCGTCGCCCCTCGGTAAAACGAAAAATAATTCCTCTATTTCAATGGATTAGATAGGGTCTTCCGGACCCCCGCGCGCAATCGTGACCCGAAAGTAAGCTTCATTAAGGACTTGTTAACCGTCATGTACGAATATTAAATGCTGCTTTACCAAGAGCGATAACACCTTAAAAAAGGCTAGGTCATGCGGGTGCTACTGGTTGAAGATGATCCCTCGATGGCGAAGAGCATTCAGCTGATGCTCGCGTCAGAGCGTTACGTGTGCGACATGACCGATCTCGGCGAAGAAGGGCTGGAGATCGGCAAGCTTTACGATTACGACATAATCATCCTCGATCTGATGTTGCCAGACATCGACGGGTACGAGGTGCTTCGCCGGTTGCGTTCCGCGAAGGTGGATACGCCCGTGCTCATCCTGTCCGGCCTGACCGAACCCGGCGAAAAGGTAAAGGGCCTCGGTTTCGGCGCCGACGATTATTTGACCAAGCCCTTCAACAAGCCCGAGTTGATCGCGCGCATTCAGGCGATCGTGCGCCGCTCGAAGGGTCACTCACAATCGATCATCCGGACGGGTAAGCTCAGCGT
>JAPUKT010000492.1 GCA_027295555.1 Deltaproteobacteria bacterium | reverse complement strand
TTCGCCGAGCAGTTTCATGTCACTAAAGAGCCCGGTGTCACCGCAGTGGTAAATCGTCACGCCGGCGATGTTGATCACCGCCCCGCAGGGCATGCCCATGTACTGGCCGTCGAATGACGATGAGTGAAACGCTTGCGTGAGTGCGACCCAACCGAAGTCGGTGCTGATCCGGCCGCCGGGATTCATCGGCTCGGTCTTGGCGATGCCTTGCTGCTCACAGTAGGTGCAAATCTCAAACGCCCCGACCACAGCTGCGTCATTTCGCTTGGCAATCGAGAGCGTGTCGCCGAAGTGGTCAGCATGGCCGTGGGTGAGCACGATGTACTGGCAGCTCACGTCGTCGGACTTCATCTTGGCGAGTGGGTTCCCGGTGAGAAAGGGATCGATCGCGACCCGATGCGAGCCGTCGTCGAGCAGGAAGCCGGCGTGTCCGAGGTAGGTAATGGCGATGGTCATGGAGACTGCCTCCGTCCTGAATATGCGTATCGAGAAGTCTGGATTGGGTTTATGGTACCGCGACGATGCGGGGGCGTCGGACGATGCGGGCTCGAGGCGGCCGGCGGGAGCACGCGCGTCAGAGGCTTGGGAAGCTACCCATGCGCGGCGGAGCCCGGGCGTCGCGGGGCCATTGTTGTCCACATCCTCACCGTCGGATCGACCGGACGTCGGGGTCGCTTGCACATCGCGCCGGTTCGGCGACAATGCCCGGCAGAATCCAGTCTGGTTCCGGGAGCGACTTCCGATGGGTGACTGCAGCACGACTCTCACAGCGCAAGGGGGGCGCGACATCTTGCGGAGGGGAGGTGCATGAGCATGTCCCAACCATCACCGAGCGAAAACCAGGACGAGAAGGTGACGTTACGCGCTCGCGTCGTCGAGCTTGAGCGCGAGAACGATCTTCACAAGCAGGCCCCGCGGGCGCACGCTGAGGCCGGGGGTGGTCTGCAAACATCGGGAACGGAGCAGACGCCTGAGCTGGGATCCCTCCGGGAGATTTACGGGACGGCGCCAATCGGTCTGTGCTGCTTCGATAAAAAGCTCCGTTACGTTTTTGTCAACGAGTGGCTCGCCGCGATAAATGGGTTGTCGGTCGAGGAACACCTGGGGCGGCCAATCAGCGAGGTTCTTCCGGACGTTGCGGCGGGTGTCGAGGCGCAGCTTCGCGGGGTGATGGAGACGGGGGAGCCGGTCATGGGAGGAACAGTCGAGGCGGAGACCGCGGCTCAGCCGGGCGTCAGGAGGAATTTCGAGCATCACTACGAGGCGGTCAGATCCGCCGACGGCGCCATCGTCGGCGTAAGCTGTGTTGTTCAAGACGTCACCGAGCGAAAGCGAGCGGAGGAGGCGCTGCGCCTGATTGTCGAAGGAACCTCTTGGGCCTTTGGTGAAGACTTTTTTCGCTCTCTGACACGGCACCTGGCCCTTGCACTTGGGGTTCGGTTTGCCTTTGTTTCCGAGCTTCACGAAGGCTCCGAGGCACGACTGCGGTTACTTGCCTATTGGGAAGGTAACGGCTTCGGCGAAAACTTCGAGTACGACGTCGAGGGAACGCCGTGCGAGCTGGTTATCGAGAAGGGCTTGGCCTACTACCCGGCGAACGTGCAGCAGCTCTTTCCCGATGATCGCTGGCTGAAAGAGTCGCGTATAGAAAGTTATTTGGCGGTCTCGCTCTTGGATCTAGAGGGAGCACCCCTCGGCCATTTGGGCGTGGTAGACGACAAACCGATGCCGAAAAGCCAACTAGCGGAATCGATCTTGCGAATTTTCGCAGCCCGCGCGGGGGCTGAACTGCTGCACAAGCGGGCCGAGACATTGCTTCGACATACTCAGTTTGCCGTCGAGCACAGCTCGGAGAATATCTACTGGGTACGGTCCGATGGACGGATTACCTACGCGAATAAGACGGCCTGCCAAGCGCTGGGGTATTCCTTCGAGGAGCTCGTTTCGATGAGCGTGCCCGACATCGACCCGGATTTCCCACAAGAGGCTTGGCCGGCACAGTTCGCGAAGATGAAGAAAGCTGGTTCGATGACTTTTGAGGCGCATGACCGGACCAAGGAGGGGCGGATCGTTCCGGTGGAGATCCTCTCCAATTATCTCGAATTTGAGGGCGAGGAATATGTATGCGCTTTCGTCCGCGACATCAGCGAGCGCAAGCGGGCCGAGGCGGAACTGAAGCGATTCCGCGCCGCGCTTGACATTTGCGCCGATGCCGTCCTTCTCATCGATCGCAGTGAGATGCGGTTCACCGATGTGAACGATACCGCGTGCAGAATCCTCGGTTACTCTCGTGAGGAGTTACTTCGCTTGGGACCGCATGACGTTCAACCGGAGTACACCAAGGAGGAGTTGGAACGCAGATTGGACCAAGTGATTCAAAGCGAGGCAGAACCGAGTGCCCTTGAAATCATTCACCAAAGGAAGGACGGATCGCAATTTCCAGCCGAAGTGTCTATGCGCCCACTGGAGATCGGGGACAAACATTATCTCCTTGCAGTGGTTCGCGACATCACCGAGCGCAAGCGCGCCGAAGAGCAGGCGCGTCGGTTGCAGGCGGACCTGGCCCACATGTCGCGCCTCGGCTCGATCGGTGAGATGGCCACAGGGCTGGCGCACGAGCTGAATCAACCGTTGACGGTGATCACCAACTATGCGCAGGGGTGCGTTCGCAGGCTCAAGTCCAACACGATCTCTCAGGACGAGTTGGAGAATATTCTGAGCCGGATCGCGACTCAGGCGCGGCGCAGCGGCTCGATCATCCGTAGTCTTGGGAACTTTGTTCGCAAGAGCAGCGCGCTGCGGACCAATATCGACGTGAACCAGAGCATCCTGGACGTGGCGGAGCTGGTAAACGCCGAAGCGGCCCAGCATCGCGTCAAAGCTCGATTCGAATTGGAGCCGAATCTCCCGCCGGTCAAGGTGGATCAGACGCAGCTCCAGCAGGTGATTCTCAATCTCGTTCAAAATGGATGTGAAGCGATTGAGGACGCGCCGGAATCAAGGCGCGAAGTGACAGTGCGGACCAAACAGCGTGACGACTCCTATCTCGAGATTGTTGTCAGTGATTGCGGCGCCGGCATCCCCGAGGCACTGGGCGAACGACTGTTTGAACCGTTCGTCACAACCAAGGCGCACGGCATCGGCATGGGACTGGCCATCAG
>JAPUKT010000491.1 GCA_027295555.1 Deltaproteobacteria bacterium | reverse complement strand
AGGCAGCAGCGGACAGCCAGTTCCAGAGTGAAGCCGACCTGTTGTCCTTCTTTGCGGTTTTCTACACGGCTACCGGGCTGCTCACGTTTGGCGTACAAAGCAGTCTGGCCGCCAAGGCGCTACGGCGCTTCGGCATCGGAGGAACGATGGCTCTGCTTCCGATCGGGGCGATTCTAACGGGAGCGGGCGCAGCGCTCTGGCCGCGGCTCGCCACGATCGCGATCGCAAAGGGCACTCAAGCCGTCCTTGGTCATTCACTCTTTCGATCGAGCTATGAGCTGCTCTACACGCCGGTCGCCCCACAGAGCAAACGCCGTGCAAAACCGATCATCGATGTAGTCGGCGATCAGCTCGGCGACGGAACGGGCAGCGTGATCATCATCGCGATTCTCGCGATCGCGACGTCGGCAACAGCAGCAATGCCGGCGGTGATTGGCGTGGGCTTGGCGGCGTTCGCGGTTGCTCTGTGGTTCATGCTGCGCCTCAACGAGGGCTATGTCGAGCAACTCGCTTCGAGTCTTCGTGCTGGCACCTTGGAGCTCAACGCCGAGAGCATCGTGGATGCGACGACACACCGGATTTCGCAAATCACTCGAGGCCTGGATCGCCAAGCGATTCTCGCTCAGGCCTGGCATCAACAACTTCAAGCCCTGGTTTCCGAGGATCCAGGCGAGGTATTGAGGACTCTTGAAGACGACAACCTCGATCGGCATGTCGTGGCGCGTGTCATCGATCTTGTGGCAGTCGACGCTTACCGAGCCGCTGCGGAAGCAGCGCTTGGACGCATGGGTGCAAGCATCACTGGGGAGTTGATAGACGCCTTGCTTGGCCAAGAGTTGTCGGTCGTCATTCGCCGGAGACTCCCACGAGTGCTGAGAGACTCGGGAGATCGCCGAGCCGCGCGTGGACTGCTCGATGGTTTAGACGATCCGAACTTCGATGTCCGGTACCGGTGCGCCGGCGCCTTGGTGCAAATGCAGGAAGCCGATCCCACTCTTAAGTTTCCGTCGGAACGCATCTTCGACGTCGCAGAGCGCGAAGCTCAATCAGACTTCGAATATCTGTTTACGATCCTGAGCCTTGCGCTCGATCGCGACGCGCTTCGACTCTCGCTCCAAGCGCTCTCGAGTGAAGATGCGAACCTAAGGGGGACGGCACTAGAGTATCTCTACAATGTCTTGCCTACTCGTATTCGACGTGAGCTGTGGCCGCGACTCGCAAAAGGCGCCCCTCCGCCCAAACGCGAGGTGCCGCCATCGGAGCTTCTTCGTTCGATGCAATCGCTGATCATCGACCGCGACGAGCTCCTCGCTGAGATCAAAAAGCACAAGTCGTGAGTAAGCGTCAGCGCTAGCGCCAGCGGCTCGGCGGAGTCCCGTTACTGATTCGGGGGCAGCAGGGTCTGTCCCGACGGTGTGTCGATCAACGCCTCCCACCAGCGCTTCACGTGTTGGAACTCGTCGAGTGGGAGCTCGCAGATCTGCGCGTAGCCGAGGCCCACGCCCACCGAGAAGTCTGCCAGCGTCAGTGTGTCGCCGGTGATGTAGTGGCTGCCGTGTAGGGTGCCATCGAGTACTGTGGCGTATTTGCGAAAGTCTTTGAGGCCTCGGTCGATGACCACTTGATCGGGATTGTCACGGTTGAAGATCTTCTCACCGATGATCTTGCCGATCGCTTGGGTGAAGTGATTCGATTCCCAAAACATCCAGCGGAGAATGTCGTAACGCTTTGCGGACTTCGGCCAGAGATCGGTGTCGGACTTCCCGCCGAGGTAACAGAGAATCGCGTTCGACTCCCAGAGGGTCGTGTCCCCATCGACGAGCGTGGGCACTTTGCCGTTGGGGTTGAGGGCGAGGTACTCAGGCGTCCGCTGTTCGCCCCCTCGGAGATCGACGGTCTGGGTCTCGAGCTCGATGCCTAGCTCCTGGGCCACAGCATGGACTTTGCGCGCATTGGGCGAGAACAAATTCGTGTAGAGCTTCATGGCAACCTCCTCGGGCTTCTTGAGTCATACCCTGGGCCTCCCCGGAGGTTACATCACAACCGAATGTAAAACTTCTGTCATTTGAGGCCCCCTTCGGTGCCGTTCGGGTGGAAGTAGCTTACACAGGAAGAAGCCGGTTTTGCGGCAGCCCCGATGTTCAAGCGATGGCTAGGTGAGGCGTTCCTTCGGGTCGCCGGTTGGAAGACCGATGGCGAGCGGCCGTCGGAGTCGCGTTATGTCATCATCGCTGCGCCGCACACGTCGAACTGGGACATGCCGTTCATGTTGGCGATGGCCTTCGTGTACGACATCCCCGTGCGCTGGATGGGCAAGCACACTCTGTTCGAGGGGCGGTTTGGCGCGTTCTTCCGGCGCATGGGTGGCATCCCGATCGTCCGGCACCGCACCGCCGGCGTGGTCGAGCAGATGGTCGAGCACTTCGAGACCGAGCCGTCACTGGTTTTGATGGTGCCGGCCGAGGGCACACGTGCGCGCGTCGATTACTGGAAGTCGGGCTTCTATCACATTGCTCGGGGCGCCGGCGTGCCGGTGTGCCTTTCATACCTGGATTTCAGTAAGAAGGTGGGCGGCATCGGCCCCATGATCGAGCTGACCGGCGATGTCAGCGCCGACATGGATAGGATCCGGGCGTTCTACGAAGGGAAGCAAGGCTTCCGCCCCGACCGGGTCGGCAGGGTCCGTCTCCGCGAAGAAGACATCGAAAACTACGTCGGGGGCGGTGCCGAAGGGCCCGACGTAGTCGACCGGCTGGCCGATAGTCTGTAGGGCCCCGACGCTCGAGACGTCCTTTACATCCGTGGGTGGATCGTGAAACGATTCCGCCTTCGCATCGCCGTGCCGGTTACCCTCGTGCGTGAAAGGCAGTCCGAATGAGCACCGAAAAGACCACCTGGCTCAAGGTCCTCGAACCCGACGAGCTCCCCGAGGGTCGTGTCAAAGCCGTGACGTGCCAGCATATCACGCTCTGTATGACCCATTTTGAAGGCCAGTTCGCGGCCCTCGACAACAAGTGCCCGCATCAGGGAGGGCCGCTCGGGGAAGGATCGATCGAGGAGGGCTTGCTGCGTTGCCCGTGGCACGGCTGGGACTTTCATCCGCTCACCGGCAAGCCGCCCGGAGGATTCGATGACGGAGTCGATACCTTCCCGATCGAGGCACGCGAAGACGGGATCTACGTCGCATTCCCCGAAGAGCAGGCTCACGTGCGCACATCGAGCGACGTGATGGTCGAGACGCTGATCAACTGGGACGTGAAATGGGTTTGGGGGATGGTCGGGCATTCGAACCTCGGGTTCGCGGACGCCATTCGCCGCCAAACCCGGAGCGGCGCCCTCGGGTACTTCGGGATTCGCCACGAGGGTGCGGCGGCGTTTGCTGTGTCGGCCTACGGGAAGCTCACCGGCCGACCCGCAGCGTGCTTTTCGATCGCAGGGCCGGGAGCGACCAACATGCTGACCGGGCTCTGGGATGCGCACGTCGATCGGGCCCCGGTGCTTGCGTTGACCGGCCAGGTGCCGACCAACCTCATCGGACGAGGCGCCTTCCAAGAGGTCGATCTCGCTGCCGCGTTCGGGGGGGTGGCCAAGTACACCGCCGTCGCGGCGAAGAGCTCGAACTTCCCGGAGATCATGAGCCTGGCATGCAAGCACGCCATTCTCGAGCGCGGGGTTTCGCACATGGTGTTTCCCGACGACGTGCAACTCGTCGAGGCCCCCGATACCAAGCCCGGATCGCCCACGGGCCGGCTCGCCGCCCGGGAGATCACACCGGCCGAGAGCGCGCTCGACGACGCGCTCACCAGAATTCGCGAGGCAAAGCGCCCGGTTATCATCGTCGGCCACGGCGCGCGTTTCGTGATGGACTCGGTGATCGAGCTTGCCGAGGAGCTCAACAGTCCCGTGCTCACGACGTTCAAGGGTAAGGGGCTCATCCCCGATGATCATCCGCTCGGCTGTGGTGTGCTCGGTCGCAGCGGCACGCCCGTGGCGAGTTGGTTCATGAACGAAGCCGATCTGCTGATCGTATTCGGTGCGAGCTTCAGCAACCATACCGGGATCACGTCCTACAAGCCGATCGTTCAAGTGGATTACGATCCGATGACGCTCGGGCGCTTCCATTCGGTGACCGTGCCGGTCTGGGGCGAGATCGCGGTCACGGCGCGGATCATGCGCGAACGGTTGGGGAAGACGCCTGCGGTGGATCAGCGCGGCCAAGTCGCTGAACGTTGGAAGATCTGGCGCGAGGAAAAAGTGCGCCGACTGTCCGAGACGGAAGGCAAAGGCGTGCACTCGGCGGCGATTTTCCAAGCCCTGACGGCCACCGCTCCCGAAGACGCGATCATCGCGGTCGACGTCGGGAACAACACCTATTCGTTTGGCCGCTATTTCGAGTGTAGGCGCCAGTCCGTGTTGATGAGTGGATACCTGGGATCGATCGGGTTCGGCTATCCCGCCGCCATGGGTGCGTGGGCCGCTACCCAAGAAGACGATCCAAAGTTCCGCGGTCGCAAGGTGATAGCTGTCACCGGCGACGGTGGCTTTGGCCAATATATGGGCGAGTACACCACCGCCGTGAAGTACGGCATGGACATCACCCACATCCTCTTGAACAACAGCGAGCTCGGCAAGATCAGCAAGGAACAACGCACGGCGGACTACGACGTGTGGGAGACCTCGCTCCACAATCCGAGCTTCGCCGAGTACGCGGAGCTGTGCGGTGCATGGGGGATTCGCGTGAACGCGGCCGACCAACTCGAGGACGCGTTTTCGCAGGCGCTCGCTCACGATGGTCCAGCGACCGTCGAGATCGTCGCCGACGCGCTCCTCGTCTGACCGATGTATACGATCGCATTCATTTTGGTCGGGTGTTTCGTATTTGGATTCGGGCTGATCTCGAAGCGCCTGGTGCAATCGCCACTAACGCCGCCGCTCGTGTTCGTGTTCCTCGGTGTCGTGTTTGGCCCTTGGGGGCTCGATTGGATGCACCTCAACATCGAGCACGGGGTGATGCATGTGTTGGCTGAGCTCACCCTGATCCTGGTTCTCTTCGGGGACGCGGCGCGCATCGACTTGTCTACGCTCCGCCGAGAGCTCGGGCTGCCGGTACGATTGCTGGCGATCGGCTTGCCGCTGACCATCGCGCTCGGAACCGTGGTTGCCAAGCTGCTGTTTCCCGAGCTCGAGTGGCTCGAGGCTGCTGTGCTCGGCACAGTGTTGGCGCCGACTGACGCGGCCCTCGGGCAAGCGGTGATCAGCGACACCGGGATTCCC
>JAPUKT010000490.1 GCA_027295555.1 Deltaproteobacteria bacterium | reverse complement strand
GCCCGGGATCGGTAGCCTGGATCCTCGGACTCCTGTTCATCCTGGGGAGCGTCTGGAGGCTCCGTAGGTGAAACGAGTCGCTTCGGTTCTCATGCTGGTCACCGTGGTGGGCCTGCTGCCCGACCGTGTGAGCGCCGAAGCCATTGGTCACCCCGCGGAAGAAGGGTGGACCCCGGAAGGCTATCTGCTCTCGTTCGGGATTGGCCCGTATCGCCCCGATCCGGGATTTCCCGAATTCGACGACGTTTACCCAGGTGACAACGGGCCGATTCTGCTGGTCGAGTTTGATTTCTATCTGTACCGGATCCCATACATCGGCCCCATCGGCCTAGGGCTCGCTGGTGGCTGGGCCGGCTACAAAGGCGCTGCCTGCGAGACGGTCAGCCTTCCGGCCTGCGTACCGTCCACCCAGCAAGCGAAATTCAGCATTTTTCCTTTCAACGTGATGGCGGTTCTCCGAATCGATGCGCTCGCCCGAGAGACGCCCGTGCCGTTCGTCTTCACCGGGAAGGTCGGCTTCAACAGTGTCTTCTTCAACGAAGACGTCGGGAGCGGCAAGTCGTCCGGCCGAAGCCACGGAGTCGGGTGGGCGGCGCAGTTTGCCCTCGAGCTCAACTTCGTCAATCCGCGGCGCGCCGCCGCCCTCGACGAAGACTGGGGCATCAACAGCTCGTTCTTTTTCTTCGAGCTTGCGGGCTCCGATACGAATAGCCGGGCCCCGGTGGGCGACAAGCTCTACTTTACCGGCGGCCTCGGCCTGACCTTCTAGACGGTGGCACGCCGGCCGTGGGACGATCGAAGGCATCGGGGGGCCCATCGAAGCGTGCGAGCTCGATCTCGACGAGCGTTAGGCCGTGCGGAGGAGCGGTCTGCCCTGCGTCGGAGCGGTCCGCACCGGAGTGCAACATGCCCGGAATATCCCCCGACGCGATCCTCCCCTGGCCGACTTCGACCAACGTCCCCACCATGATACGCACCATATTCTTGAGGAACGAATTCCCGATGACCTCGATCGCCAAGAGGTCGCGCCTTCCGTTCCAGCCGGGAAGCACGTGGATGGCGAACATCGTCCGCTCCAGGATCTCGCGTTGGTCTCCCGACTGACGAAACGCTCGAAAGTCGTGCGTCCCAAGGAAATGTTTCGAAGCCTCTCGGATCGCGTCCACCTCGAGATAGTCTTCGACGAAGTCACCATCAGGCGGTGCGTGTTTCTGCCCATCCTTGCGCCCGAGCTGCCAAGCTCGTTTTCGAAGGAGCGGGTCGCGGTGACGACCGACGCGCACGAGATATCGGTATCGTTTGTGGGCGGCATGAAACCGCGGGTTGTATCGACGAAAGCAGGGCTGCGCGTCGTGGATGACGATGTCGTCCGGCAGCCTGGCGTTGAGACCGTGGATCCAGCCTTCCCGAGGCACGTCGTGCGTACACGCAAAGCTTGCAAGTTGACCGAGCGCATGCACGCCCGCGTCCGTCCGGCTGCACACCCTGACCGGCGAATGCTCGAGCCCCATCTCGTCGATGGCCTCCTCGATCGTCCCCTGGACTGTCCGAAGCCCGGGCTGCGCCGCCCACCCGTGAAAATCGGTGCCGTCGTAGCCGTGGCACAAGCAGACGCCATGCGGAAATTGCAGCTTCTCGGTGCCCATCCCAGCCCGGCCGGACGCTAGCGCGGATAGCCGCCGTTGCCTATCGTTCGACCGTGCGCCTGATCTCGAGCTTTGCCCTAGCCCTAACCCTAGCCCTAACCGCTTCGGCGCAAGACGCTCCGGACGCTGACACTGGCGCTGACACTGGCGCGGACGCTGGCGCTGGCGCTGTCGCTGACACTCCCCCGCCCCTTCCCCCGAAAATCGCCGTCGTCGTCGCTGGCGATCCCGACGAGTCCCTCCGTGCGGCGGCTTCTGAAATTGAGCAAGAGTGCACCAGCGCAGGCCTCCGCACGCTGGTCGACCCGGCCCTCCGCGCCGCGATGCGTGGCGAGCCGGGCACCGAAGAAGACGGGCTCGAAGGGCTTCGTTCGATTCGGCGGAGTCTCGGCGTCAATCCTCGCAAGGACTTCGCGTCGTACAAACGAATAGGCACCATCGCGGGAGCGGATGTATTGGTGGTTCTTCGACGCGAGGGCACCATCGATCTCGAAGTCTTCGATGTCAGCGCGTCGCAGTTCTACGAAGGCATGCTCGAGGTGGACAAAACCACGCCCGAGGAGCGCGTGAAGTACATCGAGCGCCGAGCGAAGATCGCGCAAGAACGATGGAACCAAGACGCGAGCGCAGCGGCTGCGGGAGGCTATGAAGCAGCCGGCAAGCCAGCCGATGAGCCCGAGAAAAAACGGTGGATCAAGAAGGCATGGCCCTACTTCGTCGTAGGGGCTCTTCTCGCTGCGGGTGTGACCTACCTCATAGTGGACCGGAGTCGCACTAACGACCCCGGACCTTCGCTGCTAAGATTTAGGCCTGGTGACGAATAGACGAGAACGACCCGGTCTCGGGGCGATTCTGTGTTTGGTCGCGGCCTCCCTCTCCGCGACCGTCACAGCGGCTCAGGAGCCTTTCGAGATGCCTCTGCCCGCGCCGCCGACTGGTTACGAAACCGAGCGAATCGGCCCGGTTACCTGGACTTTTCCGGTCTCCGAGCGAGATCGGGTGGTCCCTCTGATCGAAAGCGTCGAGGAGCACTGGGCCGACGTCGCAAGCGACTTCGGCGTCGTCGTCGATGATCATCTGATCATCCGCGTTGCGCGAAACCCACGCGAGATGCGTGCGCTCGCGCCGATCGGGTATCCGCCCCCCGACTACGCGACCGGAGTCGCGTACCCGCGCTGGGGTGTGATCTTGCTCACCATGTCGGCGCCGGAAACGTGGCAGCCCCCGGACCTCGAGGTCGTGTTGGTACACGAGCTCTCTCACGTCGCTATGTACCGCGCCGTAGACGGCCACCGGGTCCCGCGTTGGCTCAGCGAGGGCGTCGCCATCCATCAATCGGAGGTGCGTCTCCTGCCTCGGATGCAATCGCTGCTGCGCGCCGCGGCCCAGCGCTCGATGTTGCGCCTGTCGGAGCTTTCCGACCGATTTCCGAACCGGCCCCACGACGTCAACGTGGCGTACGCGCAGAGCGCGGACATCGTCGGGTTCCTGCGCCGCACCAACAACGACGAGCGACGCTTTCATCGCTTGATCCAGGTGATGCGCGCGGGCGACACCTTCGATACCGCGCTCTCAAACGCCTACGGATGGACCAGCATCGGGCTCGAGCGAGAGTGGCGCGAGAGCCTGCGCACTCGCTACCGCGTCGTGCCGGCCCTGCTCGGAGGGACGACGATCTGGGTCCTCGCGGCGATCCTGGTGGTGGTCGCTTATCGCCGCAGGCGCCGTTACCATCACCTCAAGCTTCAGCAGATGGGCCATCGCGAAGAGCTCGAGGCGCTATCGACGCCTCCTCCACCGGCGCCCGAGGCCAAGGCCAACGAGACCAACAAGACCGACGTCGGGACGGACAAGGCTGTGCCGCACGTCGACCACGACGGCAAATCGCACACCCTACACTAGCTTCGTCTTCGTAGTCGTAGTCGTACGACTACGACTACGAGGGAGCCCGACCGTAGCCGGGCCCGTGGCTTCAGGCCT
>JAPUKT010000049.1 GCA_027295555.1 Deltaproteobacteria bacterium | reverse complement strand
GAGATCGACGCCGCCGACGTGATCGACGTGACCCTGCGTGAGCAGGATGTAGCGAAGCGGACTCTGGTCCACTGCATCGAAGTTCCTCTTGTGGACCGGCGTTTCGAAACCCATCCCGGTGTTGACGACGATGCGACCTTCGGGGGTCGTGATCAGGTACGAGTTCGAAAGCCCCTCGGAAAGGTAGATGAAGTCGTTGATTTTGGTGGCCTCGGGTTGCGAGGCGGGCCGTATGTCGAAACCGCTCGGGCGAGAACGGTAAAGGGGGCTCACGGTCATGGTCTCCTCTGCCGGGGCCACGGGGCATACCGTCCGTGTCGCGCCACCGTGGCGAAATCCCTGGCACATGGAAGGCAACGGCGCTAGCCTTCCTCCTCGCTCGGGGCGCCCACAACGGGCTGAGAGGTACCCGTCGAACCTGATCCGGTTTGCACCGGCGTAGGGAAGCGACCTTCGGCTCCTTCCCTACGGTGAGGAGTCCAATGACTGATTTCAAAATCCCCGTTCGAGGCGCGCACAACCCGTCGAGCACCAACGCGGGCACGACGCCTGGCTCCTTCGCACACGCGGCGGATATCGGTGGCCCAAAATCGTTTTCGTCGCCCGACACGCCCGGCATGCCGCAGCCTAGCGACAAGACCGCCTGGGACTTCATGCCCGAGGACTGGACCTACGAAAACGGCCAGTGGCGTCCCCCCGCCGTATTCGAGCCGATCACACAACTCGAGCATGCCCGACTCGGGATCGTGACGCCCGCGATGAAGCGCGTGGCCGAGCGCGAAAAGCATCTTACCGCGGAGCAGGTTCGCGACGAGGTTGCGGCGGGACGCATGATCATCCCCGCAAACCGCGTGCACCTCAGCTACAAGCTCGACCCGATGTGCATCGGTCGAGCTGGTCTCACGAAGATCAACGCCAACATGGGCGCATCCCCGGTTTCGTCCGGCACGGACGAGGAGGTGGAGAAGCTCCAGTGGGCCGAGCGTTGGTCCGCCGACACGGTCATGGACCTTTCGACGGGCGGCGACCTGGACGCAACGCGCGACACGATCATCCGCCACGCTCACGTGCCGATCGGGACGGTGCCGATCTACAGCATGATCATCAATCGAAGCATCGAAGAGCTTACCACCGACGTCATCCTCGACACGCTTCGACATCAAGCGGAGCAAGGCGTCGACTACTTCACGATTCACGCGGGTGTCGCCCGCGACCATTTGCCCCTCATTCGGAAGCGACTGATCGGCATCGTGTCTCGCGGCGGTTCCCTACTCGCCAAGTGGATGCTTCAGCACGGCCAAGAAAACCCGACGTACACGCACTTCGAAGCGATTTGCGATGTCATGCACGAGTACGATGTTTCGTTTTCGCTCGGTGACGGGCTGCGCCCTGGCGGACTCGCCGACGCAACCGACGCTGCGCAGCTCGGAGAGCTCGACCGACGTGGCGAGCTGACCGAACGCGCTTGGCGAAAGGGCTGCCAGGTGATGGTCGAAGGGCCGGGCCATGTCCCGCTCGATCAGATCGAATACAACATGAAGCTCCAACGACGGCTTTGCCACGGTGCGCCGTTCTATGTGCTCGGGCCGTTGGTCACCGACGTCTTCCCTGGTTACGACCACATCACCAGCGCGATCGGAGCCACGTCAGCCGGATATCACGGCGCAGCGATGCTCTGTTACGTGACCCCGAAAGAGCATCTGGGCTTGCCTAAGAAGGACGACGTGAAACAGGGGTGCATCGCCTACAAGATCGCCGCGCATGCTGCCGACGTGGCACTTGGAATCCCCGGCGCGCGAGACTGGGACGATGACCTGACCCGCGCGCGGGCTGCGCTCAACTGGGACAAACATTTCGACCTCGCGTTCGACACCGACACCGCCCGCGCGCTTCACGACGAAGACCTGGACGTCGATACCGACTTCTGCGCGATGTGCGGGCACGACTGGTGCTCGGTTCGAATCTCCAAGGAGATCGTCGAGTTCGAGTCTGGGAAGGCCGACGGTTTCGCGAGGGAGCGCGTCATGAAATCGCCCGCTTTGACCTCTGAGCAGCAAGAGATTCTTCAGACGCGCGGCCACCTCTCCCCGGACGAGATCCACCGGCTCGCCGGCAAGACGCGAGACGCCGTCGGCGGTCAGTCCAAGGCCTCGTGCCATAGCGACCTCGTCAGCGACGAAACCGAGGCGTTTGGAGTCCAAGGCGAAAAGCTGCTGGCGTTGCGCCGCAAGGGGAAAGAAGGGGCACGGCCGAGGTAGCTCGGCGTGCCTGCGCGCAGACGCCCCCTTCAGGTGGCGTGGAGCCGATACACTTTGATGTTCCGGTCGGTGCGGGCGGGATACGACTTCATCTGCGGAATCGTCGCTGCGATGCGGGACCAAAGGGCCTCTTTCTCTTGATCAGAGAGCCGCGAAGCGACGACGTTCTTGGTGTCGGTCCCAACCTGGATCTGGGCGTTGGGGTTCGCATCGAGATTGTAAGACCGGATCCAGCCGCGCCGAGAGCTGGATCGCGATCCAGCGCCCGACCGGGGTCGTCGAAAACCAGTTGATGAACCTTTTGTACATAACCGCCTCAGCCACCGGGAGACTACCACGAACCGAACACAGGCGCTGACACGGACGCTGGCGCTCACGCTGGCGCTGACACGGACGCTGGCGCTGGCGCTGACACTGACGCTGGCGCTGACGCTGACACTGCGATCTTAATTTCCTGGCG
>JAPUKT010000489.1 GCA_027295555.1 Deltaproteobacteria bacterium | reverse complement strand
TTGGCCGTGCGGACCGCCCTCCGGCAGGCTCGGGCCATGAAACCCACGGTGGCGCTGCTTCCCTTCCTGTTGATGGTCATGGCCATCATGACGGTGCCGACGCTGGTCCTCGATGAGCAGGGCTTGCCCCACTATCGGTTGCTTCGTGGCGAGCTCCAGGACCTCCGCGGCTCGAACGAGAAGCTGGTCCGGGAGATCGCCCAGCTCAAAGCCGAGATCGAGTTGCTTCGCTCCGACACGAGCTACGTCGAACGAATCGCTCGCGACGAGCTCGGGATGGTGCGCCCCGAAGAGTTCGTGTTTCAGTTCCCGCCTCAATAGGTAGGCGCCCAGCATACATCGAGCCGATTTTTTGCTGAACGAATGGGCGCGGCGTAACACCGCTTGCATATGACTGCCCTCGTCCAGGCAGCGCTCCGCATGAGGCGAACAGCGCGGTCGATGTGGGGACTCGCCGCTGCGTTCCTGCTTGGCGCGTTCGTGCTCACGGGATTCTTCCTTCCAGATAGCCGCCTCGGGTGGGGACATCTCGCGTGGGCCCTCGCGTGGGCCGCGGTGTTCGGGTTCAGGGCTCGCGTCCTTGCTCGCCAGGGTGCCGAGCCGCGGTTGGCGTTCGAGCTCGGCCTGCTCCTGCTCGTTGGTGTCCATGCTCTCGTTCAGTTTCGTGGTGGCGTCGCGAGCGAGCTCTATCCGCTGACGTATGTGGCCGTTGCATTCGTCGCCTCCTTTGCGACCGGCTGGGCAGGCGCGAGCATCGTCGCGTTTGCCGCAACGCTCGACTTCGGCATTTCGTTTCTCGCCGAGCACATCGCCGACCCTTTGGTCCTCGCGGCGCACGCGTTCTTCGTTCTTTGTTTTGGCGCTTTGAGTTTCGTCTTCACCCGCGCCGAGATCATCCGTGTGCGTAGAAAGTCCGAGCTCGAGCTCCAGGCTCAGCAAGAGAAGGTGCGCGACGAGACTCGGCTCTTTCGACTGGTGGCGCCGTCTTCTGATGGCCTTCGAGACGAGGAGCGGCTCTACGAGACCAGCGTTCAAGAGGTGCATCAGGCGCTCTACCACACGCTCGAGCTTCTTCACCGCACGCTCGGGCTACACACTTGCATGCTCCTCATGCCAACCGCGGACGGGGAGCAGCTTCACATCATCGAGTTGGTGACCGCTAGTGACGACATCGCTGACGGACCATTCTCGCTCGGGTCAGGCGCCGTGGGTGCTGCGGTCCGACGCAAGGTGACCACCAACTTGCAGCAGATCCGCCCCGGCTATCGCGGCCTCTGCTACTACCGCGGGCCCGGGGTGGTTCGCTCGTTTCTCGCGGTTCCCGTGCTCGAGTATGGCCACTTCCGGGCTGTGTTGTGCGCCGACCGACTCGAGGACCGGCCTTTCACGCCGCAAGAAGAGGAGCTCCTTCGGAACAGCACTTCGCACATCCTCCGGTCCGTCGAAAACGAGCGCATCTTCGTTCAGCTCGAGCGCTCCAAGCGCGAGCAAGAGATCCTGTACCGCGGCTCGAGGGCATTGAGCACGGCCCGCAACCAAGACGCCGTGATGGAAGTCGGGCTCGCGACCGCTGCGGAGATCGCGTCGCACGACTTTGCTGCGATCACCGAGTACCAAACCGAAGGGCGGCGCCACATCGTGCGACGTGCCATCGGCGAGAAGGCGCTCGACTTCCAAGGACTTCGTTTCCGCGACAACGCCTCCCTCACAGCGATGGTGGTGAAGAACAGGCACTACCTTCCCTATCGGGGAGAGTTCGATGCGAAGCAGCAGGTTCTCTTCACCAAGAAGGCCAGGCTCAAGGGCATGGAGTCCTTGCTGGTGTTGCCGCTCGTCGTTCGAGAGGAACCGATCGGCACCCTGATTGTGGCGGCCAAAGCGGAGCAAGCCTTTGCCACGTCCGCGCGAGAGACTCTGCAGGCCTTGGCGAACCAGCTTGCCGTCGCGATGGCCAACGCCCGTGCCGTTCGACTGCTCGAAGAAAAAGCGACGACCGACGGGCTCACGGGTTGCCTCAACAAGCGCGCGTTCTTGGCCGAGATGGAACAGAAAATCCTTGCGGCTCAGCGATTTCGGCGTAAATTATCGTTAATTGTGACAGATTTGGACCATTTCAAGGCCGTAAATGACACTTATGGTCATGCCAGCGGTGACCGTGTGTTGCGGGAGCTCGGTCGTGTCCTCAGGCGTGTCAAACGCGAAACCGACTTGGTTGCGCGTTTTGGAGGAGAAGAGTTTTGCGTTCTTTGCGAGGAGACCGACGCGCGGGGCGCAAGGCTTCTGGCCGAACGAGTTCGCGAGGAGCTAGAGAACACCGAGGTGGCCACCGAGCTCGGGCCGCTGAAAGTCACGGCGTCGCTCGGGGTCGCGACGTTTCCGGATGACGCGTCCACGGCTGAGGCTCTATTCGCCCAGAGTGACAAGGCGCTCTACGAGGCGAAGAGCCGCGGCCGCAATCAAGTTTGCGCCATTTAGGGTCTGATCCGCACACTAAGCGCTCAGCCGCGCCGGAGCTCAAGCGTTCGAGGATCGAGCATCCACTGAAACGAGCCCTTGCCCGCTTCGATCCGAATCAAGCATGCCGATCCCGTCTTGAACGACGCAAACCTTTGCATCTGACACAGGTGGACAGCGAGGACTTCGACCTTGGGCATGTGGGTCACCAGCACGATGACGTCGCCGTCCGCCGCATGTTCGAGGGGCTCGAGCGCTTGCGCCGTAGTCCCCTCGTCGCTCGACAGTGGCGGGTACGCTTCGACGGGCCCTGCGAACTCCGACTGCGTAGCGGCCAGGATCTCCGCGGTTTGGACCGCGCGAACCAATGGGCTCGTGTAGATGCAGGAGTAGGGGAGGTCCAACCTGGCGAGCGTTTTCCCGACCGTCGTGATCGATCTTCGTCCCTCCTCGCTCAACCAGCGCAGATGGTCGGTGGGCGCCGAACGCATGTCGACCGCCTTTCCGTGCCTCACGAGAAGAACCCGCATGGGCCGGAGCTTTGCACGTTGGTCAGGGATCGTCCTGCCGAGCGTGCGCCGATCGCGCGAAAGATTCCTCGGGGGAGAGGACCAGCTTGTGCCGCGCGTGGAGCGCAAACCACAAGAGCCCCAGCCCATACCAAACCGCCGCGCCGATCACGACCTTTTGGTAGATCGGGTCGGTGACGAAGAGCGCCACGAGGGTCACGATGGCCACGATTAGCGCGATCACCGCTCCCGGGACGCCCAAGGGGCTGCGGTAGGGTCGCGCGATGTTCGGCAGCCGCACGCGGAGCAGGATGTACGAAAGCATCTGGAGCGCGTAGGCGATCACCGCGCCGAAGACCGCCATGTTCAACAGCACCGCTCCGACGGGATGCTTGGGTCCGAGCGCGTGGATGCCGTACGCCACCGCGTAGCCGAGCGCGGCGCCCACCAAAAGGGCTGCGTGCGGGGTCTGCCGGGTCCGATGCGTGCGAGACAACCAGCGCGGAAAATAGCCCGCTCTCGAGAGCGAGAAGATCTGCCGTCCATAGGCAAAGATGATGCTGTGAAAGCTGGCGACCAGGCCGGTGACGGCCACCAGCGCGAGCAGCCTAGCACCGAGGCCGGCGCCGAAGGTCGCCTTGAACCCCTCGAACAGCGGTTCTGCGGACGAACCCAAGACCACGGAGCCGGGTGCCACGCCAGCGTTCAGAAACAGTGTCAGGAAGGCAGCTACGATCAGCGTCAAGAGCCCGAGCAGAAGGCCCCGCGGGAGGTCCCGGCTAGGCGTTGCCGCCTCCTCGGCGGCCAGCGGAAGCTGTTCGATCGCGAGAAAGAACCAAATCGCGAAGGGCAACGCGGACAGGATCCCCATGGGGCCGCGCGGCAGCCAGCGCGTACCGCCGGCTTCGGGTTCGATGTTGAGAGCCCATTGCAGGTCGAAGTGGGGAAGCGCCGAAACCCAGAACACGAGTAGCACGCCGAGCGCGAGTAGGGTGATCAGTACCGTGAACCGAAAGGCAATCTCGACTCCTGCGATGTTGAGCCCGACGAAGATCGCGTAGCTGACCAACCACCAAAGTGGCTCCGCAGCGGGTGGGGTCCCGAAGATCGCGCCGAGATAACCGCCAATGCCGACCACGATCACCGCGGGTGTGAGGACGTACTCCATGTTTTCGGCGAGGCCCGTGATGTACGCCCCCCACGGGCCCATGGCAGACCGCGCAAAAGAGTAGGCCCCCCCGGCGTGCGGAAGTGCTGCGGTCATTTCCGCAATGCTGAAACAAAGGCCGGTATACATGACGGTGATAATCACAGTGGCGATCAACAGACCTCCAAAGCCACCGGCTGAGAGCCCGAAATTCCAACCGAAAAAATTGCCCGAGATGACCGCGCCAACGCCCAGAGCCCAAAGCGACCACACCCCCGCGTAGCGCCGCAAACCGCGCTCTCGAAAGTACCCCTCGCCAACCCGATCGTACTCGACGCCCTGTTCCCGCGGTTGCATGGCGCGGAGTGTAGCGGGTTGGCGCTACTGGGGATAAGGTTCCGCGCATGTTATCGATCGACCTGTCTGGGAAGCGGGCTTTCGTCGCGGGAGTCGCGGACGATGGCGGTTTTGGGTTTGCCATTGCGAAAGCGCTCGCGAGCGCTGGTGCTTCGGTGTGTGTCGGTACCTGGCCGCCGGCCTTGGGTATTTTCGAAACGCTCCTCCGGCGAGGGAAGCTCGAGGAATCGCTCCGGCTCCCCGGAGGCGGCAAGCTCGAGTTCGAAGCGATCTATCCTCTTGATGCGGAATACGACTCCCTCGGTGACGTTCCCGCGGAGCTACGCGAGCACAAGCGCTACCGCGACCGTGGCGACTTCAGCATCGACGGCCTGGCCCAGCGGCTACGCGATGACTTTGGAGATCCGTGCCTCGACATCGTCGTCCACAGCCTCGCAAACGGGCCCGAAGTCAACAAGCCGCTGCTCGAAACGAGCCGCAAGGGGTATCTCGCCGCGGTCGGTGTGAGCGCCTATTCGTTCGTGTCGTTGGTGCAGCGGCTCCAGCCCCTGATGCGAGACCAGGGCTCGTTCTTGGCGCTTTCGTATCTGGCTAGCCAAGGCGTGGTCGCGGATTACGGTGGAGGTATGGCGTCGGCGAAGGCCGCGCTCGAGAGCGATGCCCGCATGCTCGCGTTCGAAACCGGGCGGCGGTGGGGTCACCGCGTCAACGTGATCTCAGCGGGTCCTTACGCCTCGCGCGCCGCGACCGCGATCGGCTTCATTCACAAGATGATCAAGTACTACGAGCTCAACGCGCCGCTCCGGGATCCGCTGCGCGGCGACGAGGTGGGAAATGCCGCGGCTTTCCTTTGCAGCCCACTTGCGAGCGGCATCACTGGCACCGTCCTCTACGTCGACAAGGGCTATCATGCGATGGCCGCCCCCGCCGATGTCAAAGGTTTGATCGACAGCCTGACGACGGACTAGGCCTGTTTTCGTACTCGTCTACGTCCTCGTACTCGTGCGCGTGCACGATCCGCCGCTCATTCGAGTACGAGTACGACTACGGATTAGGCCGCAACTTCGTGCTGCGCTGTCGGCCGGATGCTGGAAGTGTCGGTTGCGACCTGCAGGGACTCGGCGAGCATTCGTTCGGTGCGCACGCGTTCTTGAAGCCAGGGCTCGAGGGCCCGCATGAGCGCGCGAGCCGAAGGGTAACGAGCTGCGGGATTGCGGCTCAACAGCTTCGACAGAAGCTGGTCCATTTCGGAACACACGTGCGGCGATAGCAATGAGGCGGGCGGAGCGTCCTCGCGAATGATGCGTCGAAGGACGGCGTTGACGTCGTGGCCCGTGAAGGGGAGCCGACCGGTGAGCGCCTCGAACATCGTGATCCCCACCCCGAAGAGGTCGGCGCGGGCGTCGACGAAGGGGTTTCCGCTAGCCTGCTCGGGCGAGGCGTAGCTCGGGGTGCCATACACGCGGCCGCGCTCGCGAGACCGCTCTTCGGCCGGCGCAGTCTCGGCGGCACAGACCCCGAAGTCGAGCAGATGCACGTCGAGCTCGCCGTAGGCGCCGCGATTCATCAGGATGTGCTCGGGCTTGATGTCGCGATGGACGTACCCGTGCCGGTGAACGCTGTGCAGGATCGACGCGAGCCGCGCCATGATCACCGAGATCTGCCCTGCGGTCAGCGGCCCCGAGCGTCGGAGGTAAGTCGCGAGGCTTTCCGAGCGCATGTACTTCATCACCACATACGGCGACTCGTCGTGGAGCGTTCCGTGGTCGATCACGGGAACGATGCCAGGATGGAAGACGCGGCGCGCGACCTCGACCTCGCGACGGACCCGCGCCATCAGGTCTGGATTGCCGGCGTGCGCCGGACGCAGCATCTTGACGACGACCCGCTCGAGCGTAGCCAAGCGTTCGGCCTCGAAGACGATTCCCGTCCCCCCGATACCGATCGGGTTTCCCACGCGATAGCGGCCGTCCAAGATCTGACCGCGAAGCTCGCTCCGCTCCCGCGAAACCGACATGCACCCACCTTCTGTCGGGGGCGATCAGGGGTCAAAAAAAGCGCAATCTCGCGACTTTCGTGACCCGCTTCACAATCTTTGACGCGCGAAGCTCGAACGAGACATGCATCGCGCGTGGATTCCAGTTGACAGGTTCGGGTCGGTTGTTGGTAGATCGCTGTCCTACCGCACACTACCGGGCGGCGCGAAATGCATCGATAGTTTCGCGTTCGTCGTAGCGATGTTGGTAGTCGGT
>JAPUKT010000488.1 GCA_027295555.1 Deltaproteobacteria bacterium | reverse complement strand
TTTGCCGCTTGCCGAGCGGGTCCAGACCATGCGCGACCCGGAGCTCAAGGCGCAGATGATTCAGGAGAAGAGCGAGCCGGTCTCCGGAGACGGCAGTATGCTTCCTCCGCTCGCAGACTTCTTCCTGTCCAATCTGGAGATGGTCTCCATGCGCCTTTTCCGACTCGGCGAGGATCCGAACTACGAGCCTCCCGCACAAGAAAGCCTCGGTATGCAGGCGATGAGCAAACAGCAGCCCGTGCTGAGCGTCATCTACGACGCCATGCTCGAGCAAGACGGGGAAGCGCTCCTTTACTTTCCTGTCTACAACTACACGGGCATGAACCTCGATGCCGTGCACGAGATGCTTATCCACCCACGCGCTCTGCCCGGGTTGAGCGACGGGGGCGCACACGTTGGCACCATCTGCGATGCAAGCTTTCCGACTTTTCTAATGACGCATTGGGCTCGCGATCGAGATCACGGGCGGATCCCACTCGAACGCGTCATTCAAATGCAGGCGCATGACACCTCGCGCTTCATCGGGCTGACCGATCGTGGGCTGCTGGCACCTGGGCAACGCGCCGACATCAACATCATCGACTTCGATCGACTGAAACTGTTGCCGCCGGTCATGCTCAAAGACTTGCCCGCCGGGGGCCAGCGTCTGATGCAATACGTGGACGGGTATGTCGCGACCCTCGTCCAAGGCGAGGTCATCGCCAAGGACGGCAAGCTCACCGGGGCTCGCCCTGGGCGCCTAGTCCGCGCTGGCCAGTAGTCGAAGGTTACAAATAGTTAACTTCAGTCTTGATTACGCGTGCCGCTAAGTTTACACTTTGTTAAACAATGGTGCTTAACGGGGAAAACACAGAGAATCTGCCCCCTCCCAAGGCGATTCCACGGCACAAGGGGCACTGGCTGTGGGGGGGGGCCTTCGACTTCCGGCGGAACCCGGCCGAATTCCTGCTTGAGGCCCACGAAAAGTACGGCGACGTATTCGTGACCCGTGTGTTGACGGGGCAGTCCTACTTCATTCGCGACCCTGCCGTCGTCAACGCGATCAACGTCACGCACGCCAAACACATCAACAAGCCCAAGGTGGTGAAGCAGATGTGGAAGCCGTTTCTCGGCAATGGGTTAGTCCCGAACGATGGCGAGTCATGGAGGCGACAGCACAAGTTGATCATGCCGGGCTTTCACAAGCTTCGGATCGACGCCTACGCACCGACGATGGCCGCGTACACGCGCGACATGGTGCGTGAATGGGTTGAGGGCGAGCAACGCGACTTCCGCAACGAAATGGTCGCGCTGACTCTGCGCGTCGTGGCGAAGACACTGTTCGACACGGACCTCGCCCATGACTCGACGACCGTGCACGACGCGATGGAACACATCGTCGAAGCGCTGATCGACCACGCGCAAACTCCCATTCCCGTGCCGCGGTGGTGGCCCTCGAAGCGCAACCGCCGCATGGTCAAGGCGCTCGACGCCATGGACGGCGTCATCGCCCGGCTCATCGCAGCCCGTCGCCGCGAGATGGAAGATCGCGGGGACCTCATGTCGCACATGGTGTTCGCAACCGATGAACAGGGTGGCATGTCGGACGAGCAGCTTCGCGACGAGCTGATGACCCTGATCTTTGCCGGTCACGAGACCACAGCGCACACCTTGACCTGGGCTTGGTATCTAATGGCGACCAACCTCGACAAGGTCGCGAAAGCCCGGGAAGAGATCGATCAAACCCTCGGGGGCAAGCCCATCGACGTCGAAGATCTCCCGAAGCTGCCCTACCTTGAAATGTGCCTCAAGGAGTCGCTTCGGCGGATGCCGACCGTGTGGATCTACGCACGCGAGGCTCAGGAAGACCTTCGCTTGGGAGACTACTTCTTCCCGAAGGGCTCGATCCTCGCGGTCAGCCCGCTCGCGACGGGGCGGAACGCCAAGTACTTCGACAACCCTATGGAGTTCCGACCCGAGCGATGGACCCGCGAATTCGAGCGCGTGCTTCCCAAAGGTGCGTACGTGCCGTTTGCCGCGGGTCCGCGCGTGTGCCTCGGCAAGCAGTTTGCAATGATGGAGATGCAAATCATCCTCGGCACGCTGCTTCAGAATGTCGAGATCAACATTCTCGATGGCTTCGTCCCAGACATGCTCTCAGAGATTTCGATGAACCCTGGGGAGCGAGGCATGCAGATGAATGTGCGCTTCCGCGACGGGGCGCCAGCTCGATTGGGTGATTGGGACGACGCAGCCGAGATCTCGGACGTCCACGCCGCCTAGGCCGTACCCAAGCGTTGGCTATTCACCGCTGGTCCACTGGTAGAGGACCAAGCCCGCTCCTACGAGAAAGAGGAGCGCCAAAACTACGAACCACTGGCGCCGGATGTCTCTGATCAAGGCGGAGGTGTCCACCGATTGAACGGACTCGGTCTGGCCGCACTTCGGGCACGGTGGCCGGTCGCCCCCACCCTCCCCCTCCTCAACGACGAACTCATCCTCGCAGTGGGCGCAGTAGTAGTCCCCCGACATGCGGGGCGAGCATAGCCACACTAGACGCGCTACACCACCGCCATGAATGTCCCGAAGGACAAGACCGAGGACCAAGAAAACGCTCCCAATTTCGTCCGCGACTTGGTTCAGAAAGAGGTCCAGGAGGGCAGGCATGGGGGCGTCGTCGTCACGCGCTTCCCTCCGGAACCGAACGGCTATCTCCACATTGGTCACGCAAAGTCGATTTGCCTAAACTTCACGACCGCCCAGATCTCGGACCAGGGCCGCTGCCACCTGCGGTTCGACGACACCAATCCGGAAGCCGAAGACACCGAGTACGTCGAGTCGATTCGCGATGACGTACGTTGGCTCGGCTTCGATTGGGGCAGCCACGAGTATTTTGCTTCGGATTACTTCGAACGGCTCTACGAGTGCGCAGAGGATCTGATTCGACGTGGGCTGGCCTACATCGATAGTCAAAGTCTCGAGGAGATCCGCGCCGGTCGAGGTGATTTCTACAAACCCGGGGTCAACAGCCCGTTCCGCGACCGCGGCGTCGAAGAGAATCTCGACCTCTTCTCACGCATGCGCGCCGGCGAGTTCGACGAAGGGACGCACGTCGTTCGCGCAAAGATCGACATGGCGTCCAAAGACCTCAACCTCCGCGATCCGCTCATGTATCGCATTCGCAAGGTGACCCACCACCGCACCGGGGACGACTGGTGCATCTATCCGATGTACGACTACGCGCACCCGATGTCCGATGCGTTCGAAGGGGTTACGCACTCGGTCTGCACCCTGGAGTTCGCGCACCACAATCCACTCTACCAATGGTTCGTGTCGCACTTCGACTTCAACCCCGTCCCCCGGCAGTTCGAATTCGCGCGGCTGAACCTGACCTACACCGTGATGAGCAAGCGCTTGCTCAAACGGCTCGTCGAAGAGGGGCATGTCAACGGCTGGGACGACCCTCGAATGCCCACGATTGCCGGGATGCGACGACGCGGCTACACACCCGCCACTCTTCGCCGCTTTGCCGAACGGATTGGGGTATCTCGCCGTGACGGAATCGTCGATGTCGGGCTTCTCGAGCATGCGCTTCGTGAGGACCTGAACGCGACCAGCCCGCGGACGATGGCAGTGCTACGGCCGCTCAATCTCGTGATCCAAAACTTCCCAGAAGGCGAGGAGCTCGAGCTCGACGCGCCATACAACCCCAACGACCCGAACTTCGGCTCACGCAAGCTTCATCTGACTCGCGAGCTCTACATCGAACGCGACGACT
>JAPUKT010000487.1 GCA_027295555.1 Deltaproteobacteria bacterium | reverse complement strand
AAGATCGTCGACGGATGCCGCGTTCGGTGTCCATTTCATCGCGCGGAGTTCGATATTCGGACGGGCGAGGTCCACAGGTGGGCTAACTTCCCGCCCGGCATCCAGGTGCTCAACGTCGTGCGCGGCGAGAAGGCGCTGAAGACCTACCCCGCGGTTGTAGAGGAAGGCGAGGTGGTGGTGGTGGTGTAGCGGACACCGGTCTCGAGCGCTGCGTGGTCGACCAGTCGAGGTGGTCGCCACCTACGGCGTCGATCATGCGTACTGAGGCTCTGTTCCCAAACTATTCGCTGGCTTCTTTTTCGGCCGCAGGCTCTGCCGGCACCTCCTCTGCGGAGGTCTCTTCCGGCACTTCCTCGGCTGCGGCGTCTGCCGAGGTCTCGGCTGCTTCGGGCTCTGGCTCCTCCTTGGGAGCGGGCGCTTTGATCAGCTTTTCGGCCAACAGGATCTTCACCTTCTCGTCACCGGTAATCCACTTCTGCTGCGCGTCGCGAACGCCGTAGCGGCCCGATCGCTTCTTGATAATTTCGTACTCGGCGGTCTTCTTGATTGTCTCCATGGGCCCTCGGGTTTGACCAACCCTACCACGTGTCCGAAGCTCGCTGTCACGCGAAACGGTGCAACGTTCATCGCTTGGCGGCCTCCCCGATGGCCTGAAGCGCTTCTTGGGTCGTCCAGACAGCGTTCGCGAGGAAGCGGAAGTTCACGAGGGCCGCTTGATAGCCGTCCCCCTCCTCGACGATGGCCGCGGCGGTGGCGTCCTTCGCGACGGCGACCTCGAACCCCTGCTCGAGGAGCTCGCGCAGGTGCGATTCGGTGCAAAGGTTGGCCGACATCCCGGCGAGAATCACCTTGTCGATGCCGCGCTTGCGAAGCTGAAGAATGAGATCGTTGCTTTCGGGCCCGTACACCTTGTGGGGGCTGACAATGATGGTTTCACCATCTTCGATGTACGGCTTGTATTGCTCGAGCCAGTCGGCGCCAGAGCCTTCGAAGCCCTCGAGACTCAAAGCGTTGGGGCGGTCGAACATGTTGATTTGGTGCATCAGCGTTTCGAGCGCGCCCTCGAAATGCCAACGGTGGTCGGTCGCGTAGTAGTAGTGGGGGGAGACGAAGACCGGCAGCTTGGTTTCTTTGGCTGCCTTGAACAGAGACTCGATGTTCTCCACCGTGTTGTTTTCCGTCACACTCTCGCCGACGACTCCCCAGGTCACCCCTCCGGGGCTGAGGAAATCGTTCTGTGGGTCGGTGACGACGAGCGCGGTGCGCGTGGGGTCGATTGTCATTCCGGGGTCGGGCAGTGCCATGGTTACCTCCTGCAGAAAAAGTGGGATGCCGATCAGGTTGTTCCGTGGGGCGTTTCGAACACGCGTGCCCGAAGCGCCCGCAGCGTTCGTCCGGCCGCGCGCTCGTTCTCTCGGCTGAAGATCGAGGAGGGCAACGGGATGTCGGGATCCACGTAGATCCTGAACTCCACCAGGGTTCGAGCGCCACCGTCTACGGGCGTGAGCTTCCACTGGGCGTTGAAGGCGTCGATGTTACCGTCGAGCAGGCTCGCCTCGACGATGTGCTCATTGGAGGCTTCTGGACGCTCGGCGATGTTCAACTGGCCCCAAAGCGTGATGGCACCCTTGGCCACGCTGACCTCGATGTACACCATCGCCCGCGTCCCGCGTTGTGCGATCACCTTCGACTTGGTGAAATTCGGCATGAATTGCACGTAGTTCGCGTAGTCGACCACGATGGCCAGCACCTCATCGATCGGCTGGTCGAGAATGACGACCGCCTGACCCCAGGCGATCTTCGAACCTTCTTCTGCGATCTGCGACGTGAGGACCGGCTCTGCTTCCTCGGCGGTTGCGTGGCTCAAAACCGAGCCTGCTATCCATGCTGCTGCCAAAGCTCCAACGAAGCGTCTGGTCGTTCTGGGGTTGGGCAGTGCCATGGTTACCTCCTGCAGAAAAAATCGCATACCGATCTGATATGCAAGGGGCGTGCCGGGACGTGCGCCACACGCAGGAGCGAGAAAAAGGGGTCGATCGGCCAGCAAGCCTTCGAAACACCCACGGTATCTCGTGGACCCACGAAATTTCGGGACAACCGAGGCCCCAGGCCGTCTAGACTGCGCCGGTCTTCTTCGCGATGCCCAGCTTCTTCATACGAGATCGAAGCGTGTTGGGATGGAGGCCGAGGACGACGGCGGCCCCCCGGTCTCCTTCCATACGCCACCCGGTCTGTTCTAGAACGCTTACGATGTGATCGCGTTCGACCTGATCGAGGCTACGTCGATCCGGAGCCGCGCCTGGCAACGATGGGCGTGTCTCGAGCGCCTCATCCACACCAAGGGTCGCGTCGGTGGCGAGGATGACTGCTCGCTCGATGACGTTTTCGAGCTCACGAACGTTTCCCGGCCAATCGTAGCGTTGAAGGGCATCCTGAACATGCTCCGGAATGTGGTCGATCCGCTTCCCGAGCTTTGCCGAGAGCTTCCCCACGAAGTGAGCCACCAACTGAGGGATGTCCTCCCTGCGATCACGCAGGGAAGGCACCTTCACCGGAAAGACGTTGAGCCGGTAGTACAGGTCGTCGCGAAAGTCCCCGGCCCATACGGCTTTTGTGAGATCACGATTCGTGGCGGCAACGATGCGAATATCCACCTTGATCGTGCGTGAGCTGCCAAGCCGCTCGAGCTCCCCTTCCTGGATCACCCGGAGCAGTTTCGGCTGTAGCTCGAGGGGCAGCTCGCCGATCTCATCGAGGAAAATCGTGCCGCCATGCGCGAGCTCGAAACGACCGACTCTTTGGGCAGACGCCCCCGTGAAAGCACCCTTTTCGTGGCCAAACAGCTCACTTTCGATCAGCGTCGAGGGCAGCGATGCGCAGTTGACCTTGACGAGAGGCCGCTCGCTCCTCTTGCTCAGGTTGTGTATCGCCCTCGCAATGAGCTCCTTGCCCACCCCGGTCTCGCCTAGCACCAGAACCGTCGCATCGGTCGCAGCAACCTGCTCGATTTGACGCTTCGTCTTGGCGAGAGCATCGCCCTGCCCGATCATTTCCTCGAAGTTGTGGGTCCCCTGGAATTCTTCCCGCAGGTAGAGGTTCTCGGCCTGGAGCCGTTCCTTGAGCTGCTGGACCTCGGCGAGGGCGCGCTCTAGTGCCTCCTGCTGGCGTTTGCGTTCGGTGATGTCGTTGAAGGTGACGACCGCACCGGCCAGCTCCCCGGCCTCGTCGCGGATGGGCGTGCTCACGTACTCCACCGGCATGCTGGTTCCATCTTTGCGCCAGAACACCTCGTCATCGACGCGGTGAATCTTGCCGTCTTTGAAGGCGCTATAGATGGGACAGTCTTCGCGCGCGTACTTCGACCCGTCCGGTCTGGTGTGGTGAATAATGGCGTGCTGCGGCTTGCCGATGAGCTCGTCGGGCGTCCACCCGAGCATCTCCGCCGCTGCCGGGTTGACGAATGTGGTCAGGCCGTCTCGATCGAGGCCATAGATGCCTTCGCCCGCGCATCGCAGAATGAGCTTGTTACGACGCTCGAGCGCCTCGATCGTCGGGAATGGCTTCGGTTCACTGCCGGGAACTCGGGGCATGTCTTCGACCGTGGCCTCCAACTCTTTGTTTGTTGTTGCTAGCCGCTGGGAAAACGCATCGCCCAGTCTTCGAGCTCGACCTTCGCGCCATTGCACACGAAAGCGATGACGTGATACCAGCCCACCAAAACCAGCAACTCGAGAAGTTGCGGCGGCTTGTAAACATCTGCGAGTCCACTCCAGAGCTTGTCGGAGACCTTCGAGGTGTCGTGAAGCTCGTCAACGAGTCTCACGAGAAGCGCGTCGCGTTCGCTCCACGCCGGGTCGTCAGCGGCTCTCCGGACGGTCGCAGCGAGCTCGGTCTCTGCTAGACCCGCCGCGGCGCCAAAAGCTGCGGCGTGCACTCCCCACTCGTACTCGCATCCACAGCGAGCGCAGACTCGATCGATCACAAGCTCTCGCTCGCGCAGATCAAGCGACGATTTGCGACCAAGCATGTAACTACCCACTCCCCGCATGGCTTGGGCCAGGGGCAGGTTGCGTCCCAACGTTCGGAACAGCTTTAGGGGGTCGGCCGGGGCTCCGGGAGGCATCCATTTTGCGAGCTCGGCAGCCAGTTCAGCGTCGTAGGGTGGCTCTTCAGGGAGGATTCGGGTGTTGGGCATGGGCTTCTCCTTCAGGGAATACGGCAGCCACGGCATCTCGTGAAACCACGAAATGTTGTGGGGGGCAAGGGCAACAATGCCGTGTGCCGACTTTCTTTGGCTAGCCTCGCTCTTTTTTTCTTGACAAGCGGCACAATGAGTTGCATATACAACTCATGCGTAGAAAATCGCAAAGAAAGGCCCGTGCAGCCGGATCTGATCGGCAGACGCTCGACCTGATAGCCAACGAGTGCCTCGCACAACGTGTTCTGCTGCTGAATCGGACGATCGGTGGACTTTACAATGAGGCGCTGCGGCCATTGGGAATGACCGCCGCGCAGCTGACCTTCCTCGTGATCGTCGCCAGGCGTGGGCCGGTTTCACCTGGCGAAGTGGCCAAGCGGCTGAACATGGACAAGTCCACCCTGAGCCGCAACGTGCGCCTGATGGAAGATCATGGCTGGCTCTCCGTCTCGCCTGACCAAGGCCAATCGGGCCGGTCGCAATCGCTCACGATCGAGTCGAAAGGGCGAAAGCTCATCGAGAAGGCGCTGCCCCTGTGGCAGGGAGCGCAGGAGCGGGCCAGGGAGCTGCTGGGCGAACGCGGGGCACGCTCGATGTACAGCGCCGCAGAAGCGGTCTTGGAACAATTGGAAGCCGAATAGGAGCCGCATTTTTTTGAGTA
>JAPUKT010000486.1 GCA_027295555.1 Deltaproteobacteria bacterium | reverse complement strand
AGGTCGCTATTCTACCCTCTCCCACGGCACCGTCGCCTCGACTTTCACGAGGTGCTCGATCAGCACCAACGACCGCTCGTCACCGCGCTGCCATTTCCTGTACAATGCCCAAGACTTCGCAGCGTAGCTTGGTGTCATTCTCCCACTTGGCCTAGCTCCGCGACTGATAGACTAAACTTGTTGTTCAGGTTGTGGGGGCACCGGGCGGCTCTCGATGCCCGTCGCTACATCGACGGTCTCGAGGAATAAAGATGAGCACCATCGACACTCTGATCCGACTCCGGCCCGAACACCGGAAAAACATGATAAAACTTCACATTTGGAGCCGGTGCCTGCTGGGCAAGGCGCGGGCCTGCTCGGTTCATTCTCAGGATTCTTCGCGCACGGCGGCAACATCCCATCCGGCAAGTTCGGCATAGTCGGTGAGCGTGGTCCGGAGCTCGTGAGCGGTCCCGCGAAGGTCACGCCAGCGGCCAGCATGGTCGGAGGCGACACGGTGTTTGAACTCCGACTCATCACGCCTGACGGCAGGGCCATCACTGAAGCGGTTAGGTACAGGCTGGAGAGGGGCAAGCATCTGCGAGAAGTTGCGCAGGTGCCGATTACCATCAATGGCTAGTGCGGTACCGGCGCTGTTGCTCGAGGTAATCGCGTGACTGCTGCTTGCACGATTCGGGAGGCTGGCCCATCGTCAACCCGCTTGTGCCCTTCGAAAACCAGCACCAAGCGCGAAATCGAACGTGCCGAACCCGAAGCTTGTTGCCTTGGTTGCCTGGAGTGTTTGTTGGCCGTGAAGAACCCTAGGCTTGTCATCGCTGTGAACCGGACCGACCCAGGCGAACCGCCACCTCCACCCGTGCCGGTGCGCCTGATGCAGGTGGTCGGGTATGGACTCCTCGCCCTTGGCCTAGTGTACAACGAGTTCTTGCTCACTGTGGTTGACCCTTCGCCGCCGATCACACCGTCGACATTGGGTGCGATTCACAATGCGCAGCTCATCTTCGTCCTGGCGGGCTTGGTCTCGCTCGGGAGTTCCGTTCTCGCTCGCCGATCGAAGTGGCTGCGCGCCTTCGTTGGACGACCTCCGGTGGAGAATCTCGTCGTATTCGTCGCGTTAATGGTAGTTCCGCTTTCCTTGTTGGAAATCGCGGCTCGCCCGTTCAACCCTCCTTTGGCGATCGATCAAGGGGACCTGCTTCCGCCGAAACCGGCCGGGACCTACCGAGTCGTGGTAATTGGCGGCTCAACCGTTTACGGAACGCCGAGCCCGGAATTCGGCTTCGTGGCCCAGCTCGACGCCGCCCTCCGCGGGGTCGCGGATTCCACTTCGATAGAAGTAGTGAACTATGGTAGACCAGCCGCGACCTCTGCCTATGTCCGGGACGTGGTGGAGCGCACTGTCACACCGGCCACGACGGACTTGCTCGTTGTTCTAACCGCACACAATGAGTTCCTGACGATCTCCGATGATCCGCGACCGCGATGGCTAATCGCGTCCACGACGATGATGAGGCGATCCGCGCTGTTTCGAATGTGCGTCCGTGTTCGCGACCGAATCAAGCCACCGAGTCCGCGCACTATCGAGGTTCCGGGAAGGCTGGAGAGCCTCAACTCGAGCGACCGGAGGTTTCAGCGCGCTCTGCGGGGATTCGACGAAAACCTCCGTGCGGTCGCCGTCGTTGCGAGGTCCCGTCGTGTGCCTCTGATGCTCATCACCGGCCCCTCCAACATGGGGCATTGGCCGCCTGTTCACCGAGGGATCGCGTGGGCGTCGCCGAATCCGAACTACGACGAGGACATCGAGGAGCTTACGGCTCTCGTCGACTCTCAGCCAGCCGAAGTGGCAGCTCGGATCGAAAAGCTCGTTGGCGATTATGGTTCGGACGGAATGTACTCTTTCCTTCTTGCGAGGGCAGCACAGGCACGGGGCGACCTGCTCACGGCACGCGAACGGTACCGTGAGGCAAGAGACCTCGATCCAAGGCCCTGGCGCGCCCTATCCACGACGAATGAAATCATCCGCTTGGTTGCGCGCGAATACGCTGTGACATTGGTGGATGCAGAGCGCATCTTCGAGGAACACGCTCAGGATAGCATCGTCGGGTTCGAACTCATTAGCGACAATGTGCATCCCACGCCTTTGGGCAGTGCCATCCTAGCGAGCGCAATCGTGGCTGGCATGCGAAGATCTGGGCACATGGTAATGTCGACTGAGGAACGCGGATCGCCCGAAGAAGCGCTCGCCTTGTTCCTCGACCGTTTCGACCAGCCAGGGCGAGTCGAGGAGCTATTGGCGGAGTCGGCCCTTAGAAACGGCATCTATTGTATGAAACCCCCCTTCTTTTACTTCGCAGACGCCCGACGCTACTTCCTAGAAGCGATCAGATTGTCACCGAGCAGATGGGAGGCGTGGGCCAACCTCGGCACGCTCTCACTGCTCGAGGGGGATCGGGATGGTGCGCTACGGGAGCTCGCGCAAGCTGTTGCCGCCAAAGGAGAGCCTCTCGACTCGCTGGATGTTCGGCAAGTCGGGTATCTCGCATACGCGACCGGACGGGCAGGGCTTTCGCTTCCCTACGGCCGGTGACCGAGCCGGCGAAAAGGTCAGACTCAGATTGGGAATGCAAGGGGCTTGGAGCGAGCTTCCCGCGATGCTGCGCACGCCACTCCATTGCGGTCTTAGCTTGCGAATACGGCTTTGCCGGGAGGGTGCGATGAACCGCCCGTCGAGATCACTGAGCCAGGTGAATATGCTAGGGCCGTCGGTTTCCCCGAGGCGGGGGGCTCAGAAGATCGAGTCCATCAACGCGCTTAGGGTCTGGAACGTAATAAATGATTGATATGGAGTCGGCGACCGTGTAGATTGACGC
>JAPUKT010000485.1 GCA_027295555.1 Deltaproteobacteria bacterium | reverse complement strand
GGGTCGAGGTCGAACGCCGCGTGAGTCTCGTCCGAGAAGTCGGTATCCGTTCGGTTGAACAAACGGCGAGCTCCAATGCAAAGCGCCATTTCAAATTTTTAGTCTTGTCGGGTAGGACTGCGCACGTAACTTCTGGCGTTGGAATACACAGGGCCGGCCCCATGCCCAGCTCGTGTTCATCGCTGTAGAGTCTGTAGAGTCGGGTCCCCGTGAGCTCAACCGCGGTCCGCGGTGGGGTCGCGAACATCGTTGGACAGTCCCCCGGGGCTGTTGGTGGGCGGGACAGGGATCGAACCTGCGACATCCGGCGTGTAAAGCCAGCGCTCTACCGCTGAGCTACCCGCCCAAAAAGAGCCCGGAGCATGACGGACCGTGTATCCGGTGTCTACTGGCGCGCGCCGGGGGGATCGACTGTCGGCTCGGGAAGGTCTTCTTGGTCCGGGTCATCCGGGGTGATGAGGCGACCCTGACGGTATTCGAGGGGGCGCAAGATGTGCTCGCCGAAAAGGGCGTCCGGGTCGTTGAGGACCAGCGCCTGGCGGAGCACTTCGTCCATGTGCTCGACCAGAACGACGCGGAGCGCGTTCAATACCCGACGCGGGATCTCTTTGAGGTCCTTTTGGTTTTCCTTCGGAATGAGGACGACCTCGATCTCCGCGCGGTGCGCGGCCAGCAGCTTTTCTTTCAGACCGCCGATCGGGAGGATTCGACCGCGAAGGGTGATCTCGCCGGTCATCGCGACGGCTTTGCGAACCGGAATCTTGAGAAGGGCGCTCGCGATGCTGGTCGCCATGGTGATGCCCGCGCTCGGGCCGTCCTTCGGCACGAAGCTTGGGAAGTGCACGTGGACGTCGTACCGCGAGTGAAAGTCCTCCTCGAGACCGAGGACCTTTTGCCGCGAGCGAATGTAGCTCATCGCAGCTTGTGCTGATTCCTGCATGCCCTTTTCGAGCAGACCGGTGATGTGCAGCTTGCCTTTGCCTGGAACGACCGCCACCTCGCACTCGAGGATCGATCCGCCGAATGCGTTGACCGCCAGCCCGTTGGTGAGGCCGACGTGGTCACATTCGTTGGTCTTGTCGGGTCGGTACTTCGAAACCCCGAGGTATTCGGCGATGTCTTTCGCTTCGACATGGTAGCTCTTGGTCTTGGCTTCTTCGCCGTCCCTCAAAACCTGACGCGCGATCTTACGGCAGACGCTTCCGATCTCGCGCTCGAGGTTTCGGACGCCGCTTTCCATGGTGTAGTAATGGATGATCTGCCGAATCGCGTTCTCGGTGATGTCGACGTCGATCTCGTTGAGGCCCGCGTTCTCGCGCTGCCTCGGCGCGAGATAACGCGTCGCGATGTTGAGCTTCTCGAACTCGGTATAGCCGCTGATCTCGAGGATCTCCATGCGGTCGCGAAGCGGAAGCGGAATCCCATGGAGCGTGTTGGCCGTCGTGATGAACATTACGTCGGAGAGGTCGTAGTCGAGGTCGAGGAAATGGTCGTTGAAGGCGTGGTTCTGCTCCGGGTCGAGCACCTCGAGGAGGGCTGACGCGGGGTCTCCGCGAAAGTCCGAGGACATCTTGTCGACTTCATCGAGCAGGAACACCGGGTTGTTGGTCCCGATCTTGCGTAGCGACTGAATCAACCGACCGGGAAGGGCGCCGATGTACGTGCGACGATGCCCACGAATCTCGGCTTCGTCCCGAATCCCACCGAGCGACAACCGCACGAACTCTCGCCCAGTTGCGCGCGCGATGCTCCGCGCAAGCGACGTCTTTCCCACGCCGGGCGGACCGACGAAGCAGAGCACGGGCCCTTTGAGCTTCTTCACGAGGGCCTGAACGGCCAGATACTCAACGATGCGCTCCTTGGGCTTTTTCAGACCGTAATGGTCCTCGTCGAGGATCTTTTCCGCAGCGTCGATGTCATAGTTTTCTTCGGTCTTGTCGCTCCAGGGGAGCGCCAGCACCCAGTCGATGTAGTTGCGGATGACCGTCGCCTCCGCGCTCATCGGCTGCATCATCTTGAGCTTCTTGAGCTCTTTGCGCGTCTTGAGGTGCGCTTCTTTGCTGAGCTTCTTCTCCTTGAGCTGTTGTTCGAGCTCTTGAATCTCGCTCGTGAACTCGTCGCGCTCTCCGAGCTCCTTCTGAATGGCCTGCATTTGCTCATTCAGGTAGTACTCCTTTTGCGTCTTCTCCATTTGCTTCTTGACGCGCGAGCGGATCTTCTTCTCGACCTGGAGGATTTCGATCTCGGCGTTCATCAGCTGGAACAAACGCTCGAGGCGCTTGGCGGGATCGATCGTTTCGAGAATCTCTTGGCGGTCGGCGAGCTTGATGCTGGTCAGGTGCACGACGACGGTGTCGGCCAGCTTCGAAGGGTCGTCGATGGTCTGTACCGTCATCAACATCTCAGGCGCGATCCGCTTGTTGAGCTTCGCGTACACGTCGAACGTGGACTGGACCGACCGAATCAACGCTTCGACTTCGACGTTCTCCGCGTAGAGCTCTTCGATCGGCTCGGTCGCACAGAGAAAGTGCTCCTCGTGTGGCAAGAAGCGCGAAATTCGTGCACGGCGCTTGCCTTCGACGAGCACCTTCACGGTGCCGTCTGGCAGGCGCAGCAACTGAATGATCGTACCGACGGTGCCGACCTCGAAGATATCTTGTGGCATCGGGTCGTTCGTCTTGGCTTTCTTCTGGGCTGCAAGCAGGATCTCTTTGTCCTGGCTCATGGCCTCTTCGAGCGCGTTGATCGATTTTTCGCGCCCGACGAAGAGGGGCACCACCATATGTGGGAACACGATGATGTCCCGCAAGGGAAGCAAAGGATAGGTGTCGTCGCCGGGCGCACCCGTGCCGGCACCATTATCGTCGTCATCGTTTCGGTGAAAGAACATCGGTCTACTCAGTCGGTCTACTCGATCTGCGAGCGGCAGGGGTTGGCGGCATACGCCGCATTAGGCGAGCTCCGCCTCTTCTTCCTTTTCGTAGACGATGAGCGGCATCTCGCCGGAGATAATCACTTCTTCATTGATGACGACCTCGCAGATGTCTGCCTGCGACGGCACGTCGTACATGATGTCGAGCATCGACTTTTCCATGATGGCGCGGAGACCGCGCGCACCTGCGTTCCGCTTCTGCGCCTCACGCGCCACCGCCTGCAGGGCGCCTGGGGAGAATTTCAGCCTTACGCCATCCATCTCGAAAAGCTTCTGGTACTGCTTGACCAGGGCATTTTTGGGCTTGGTGAGGATATCGACCAGGGCGCCCTCGTCGAGCTCGTGGAGCGTCGCGATGACCGGCAAGCGGCCGATGAACTCGGGAATCAAGCCTGCGCGGAGCAAATCCTCCGGTTCGATGCGCTCGAGGAGAGCGCCGATTTTCTTGTCTTTGCGGGAGGGAATGTCCGCTCCGAAGCCGAGGGTGCGCTCGCCGATGCGTCGCTCGATCACCTCGTCGAGGCCGATGAAGGCGCCGCCGCAGATGAAGAGGATATTGGCCGTGTCGATCTGCAGGAAGTCTTGCTGGGGGTGCTTGCGCCCGCCCTTTGGTGGCACGTTGGCGATCGTGCCCTCGATGATCTTCAACAACGCCTGCTGCACACCCTCACCGCTGACGTCGCGTGTGATGGACGGGTTGTCGCCCTTGCGCGCGACCTTGTCGATCTCGTCGATGTACACGATGCCGCGCTGCGCGCGTTCGACGTCGTGGTCTGCGTTCTGCAGAAGCTGAACGATGATGTTCTCGACGTCCTCTCCGACGTAGCCGGCCTCGGTCAGGGTCGTGGCGTCTGCGATGGCGAAGGGCACGTTCAGGATCCGAGCCAAGGTCTGCGCGAGCAGGGTCTTGCCGGAGCCGGTCGGCCCCAAAAGAAGGATGTTCGACTTCTGAAGCTCGACGTCGTCCGCGGCGACCTTCGAGTCGATGCGCTGGTAGTGGTTGTGCACGGCGACGGAGAGGATCTTCTTCGCGCGCTCTTGCCCGATGACGTACTCGTCGAGGATCTCCTTGATCTCGGCGGGCTTCGGGAGGGGGGTCATCGTCGTGAGGGATTCCTCGCGCTCGACCTCCTCGGCGATGATGTCGTTACAGAGCCCGATGCATTCGTCGCAGATGTAGACCGTCGGGCCGGCGATGAGTTTCTTCACCTCCTTCTGTGATTTCCCACAGAAGGAACATTGAAGGTTGCCGTGTCCGTCGTCTCGCCTGCGATCCACCATGTACCTGCTGGTGTGAGTCTAGCGTCCTACCACGTTTACGGCAAGGACCTAGCGATGCGCTTTCACTGCGTTTTACAGTTCATTCGTCGGACTGTGGGGCGATCACCTCGTCGATCAGCCCGTACTCTCGGGCCTCTTCGGCTGACAGGTAGCGATCGCGTTCGGTGTCTTCCTTAATACGTTTGGTCGTTTGGCCTGTATGCTTGGCCAGGATCGTGTTCATTTGTTCACGCAGTTTCAGAATCTCTCGTGCGTGAATCTCGATGTCCGTCGCCTGGCCCCGGATTCCGCCTAGAGGCTGATGAATCATGATGCGGCTATTGGGCAGACACTTGCGCATTCCCTCCGTGCCTGACGCGAGGATCCACGCCGCCATCGATGCCGCCTGACCGAGGCACACCGTCGAAACCGGTGAACGAACGTACTGCATCGTGTCGTAAATCGCGAGCCCTGCTGTAATCGAGCCACCGGAGCTGTTGACGTAGAGCGTGATCTCTTTGTCGGGATCGTCACTCTCGAGGAACAGCATCTGCGCGATGATTGCGTTTGCAACGTCGTCGCTGATTTCGGTCCCGAGGAAGATGATGCGGTCCTTGAGCAAGCGGCTGAAAATGTCCCACTGGCGTTCGCCGCGGTGCGTCGTTTCCACCACCCAGGGCATGTACATCTGTGCGGTCGTTGGCTCGCTCATCATTCTTCCCCTTCTTCTTGGGAGGCCTCTTCCGAAGGCTCCTCTGGCTCGGCAGGCGCCGGTGGCTCCCCCTCCTTGATATTGGCCCGCTCGGCCAAAAGCGCCATCACCTTTTCTTCGAGAAGCTGGGACTCCAGCGCATCTCGCTGGGCTTCCTGGTAGTCGGCCTTGACCTTGGCCACGTGCTTGCCGGTCTGGTCGGCGATCTCTTGGAACTTGGCGTTGAGGTCGGCCTCGGTCACTTCGATGCCTTCCTGGCGCCCAAGACTCCCCAGCAGGATACCCGCCTGGACGCGGCGCTGCGCCCGGTCCTCGAGCCCCTTGAAATACTCCTCCCCAGGCGCGCCCGCCTGTCCGGTCATCTGCATCAGTTGCGCCATCTCGTACATCATCATCTGCTGCTGTTGTTGCACCATCGATGGAGGTACGGGGATATCGTTGTGCTCGATCAGGCTGGTGACGAGCTGCTCTTTGACTTCGGCGTCGACGCGCTGCTTCGCACTCCGCTCCAGGCCTTCGCGAATCTTCAGTCGGAGCTCGAGCAGCGTCTCGTAGTCGCCACAGTCTTTTGCGAATTCGTCGTCGAGCTCGGGCAGAAGTTTCTCGTGGAGATCTTTGGCCGTCACGGTGAAGACAGCGGTCTTGCCCTGGAGGTCGGGGTTCGAGTGATCGTCCTCGAACGCGACCTCGATGGTCTTCTCGTCACCGGGCTGCATTCCAAGGAGCCCTTCTTTGAGCGCAGGCAGGAGTTGCGTGTCGCCGATCTCGACTTGTCTGTCCTTGGCTCCGAGTTGCTCTTTGTCTTCACCATCGACCGACACATGGTAGTCGATGGTGATCAGGTCGCCCTCTTGCGCCGGACGCATCGGGTCCAGAACTTGAATCTCGGCGTGCTGGTGCTGGAGCCTATGGACTTCAGCGTCGACGTCTTCGTTGGGGACGTCGATCGGGCGATGCCAAGCTTCGATGCCTTCGGTGACGACCTTGTCGATTTTCGGTCGCACCTCGACCTTCGCCTTGAACGTGAGGGGCTGGCCTTGCTGGAGCTCGGGCGCCTCCTCCATCTCGGGTTGCGCCACGATGTGAAGCTCGTGCTCCTGTACCGCTTGCATCAGGCCTTGCTCGACGAGCGTCCCGGTCACCTGCGCTTTGACCTGCCGACCGTAGACCTGCTTGACCACATTCTTGGGCACCTTGCCGGGCCGGAAGCCGCGGATGCGCGCCGTCTTGCCGATCTCTCGGTAGGTGTCGTTGAGGTCCTTCTGGATTCGCTCCCAGGGGATCTCAACCGTCACCTCGAAGAGGACCGGGCTGATCTCTCGAATTTCAGATTGCATTGGACCCAGCGGCAGATTTCTCGCGGTGGAGGTCGACGAGCTCGATCCCGAGCGCCTGTGAAACCTCGAAAATTCGCTCATCTCGGTAGAACTCCTCGAACACGATTCGCTTGATGCCGGCGTTGCAGATCGCCTTGAAGCAGCTCCAGCACGGCGACGCGGTCACGTAGATCGAGGCGCCGTCGATCCGGGTGCCGTTCTTGGCCGCCTGGATGATGACGTTGATCTCCGCGTGGATGGTTCGGACACAGTGGCCCTCCTCCATCATGTGACCGGCGTCGTCGCAGTGGGGGAGACCTCGCACCGAGCCGTTGTAGCCCGTCGACAGGATCGTCTTGTCGCGAACGATCACCGCCCCGACGTGCTTACGGGGGCAGGTCGATCGCGCCGCAACGACCACGGCGATGTCCATGAAGTATTCGTCCCACGAAGCGCGCGCCACGCGTGGTTCCTAGCCTGAGCCTGAAGCGCCGACAACCTCAATACGCCTGGTCGCGGGCGCCCTCTCCGGGAGGGTGCTGCCCGCTGATGCTCCGCGCGAAGGTCGTGAATGCCTTGCGGACCGGACGGCGTATGCGAGGCGGTAAGTCTCGCACGATCAGCACGGCGCGCCCCTGCCGAACCACCATCGAGGACGGGTTCTTCGGTGTTACACGCCGCGCGGCTCGGTAGGCCTCGACCGCGTCCGCCTCCGAATCCCAGGTCGTCCACCAGATGACCGCGGTCTCGTCGGCCCGTCGGTACACTGCGAGATGATCCCCAGCCCATCCAGCGGCAGCGGCCTCGTTGGTTTCTGCGGGCAGATCTTGACCGAGGTACACGCTGAGCTCGAGCTCCCCGAGAGTATCTTCCGCGATTCGCTCGTAGCCGGCTGCCCCGATTGCGTGGATCTCGGAGACCTCGAAGAGCTCTCCGCGCTCCGCTGCGGCGAACTTCTCAGGATGGAGGATCTGTTCTGTGGTCGTGGGTGGACGCCGATGGGCTCGATTGACCGAGGGCCACCCGCCTATCGAATGAACCGCCGCGATGAACTGTAAACCGCGCAGGTACGGGGCGACCAACGTAACCCGTAGAATCGCGGGGGCCTCATCGAGCTTCTCGCCCCGCACGAAGGCATTGACGTCGAGATAGTTCCCCATTTCCTGAATCCCCCGGGTAGCCGCCGACAGAGGAATGCCCTGGCCACGCAGCGCGTTCGCAAGCATTGCAAGGGTGGCGTCGCCTTCGACGACGGCCCGGAAGGCATTGTCTGCATCGGCCGTCCGCTCTCGGTCGTAAGACTCTCCGAGCCCGAGGCGCTGATCCTGGAGCGCGTGCACGAGCTCATGAACCAGCACCAGCCGCGCTTCCTGGATCTCGGCGGGGCCAAGGGTTCCGAGGAGCCCATGCATCACGTCGTCCCGAATGACCAGTCGGGCCGCCTTCGGATCGTAGTAGCCGATGACCTGCTCGCCGAGCACTCCGGCAAAGAGCGCATGCAGATCCGCTTCGGGGTCGATGAGACCGAGGGCGCCATAGAGCAGCCGTGCCCGCTCGATCTCTTCTTCCTCGATCTGATCGTGCAAGCTGCTTGCAATCGCGATCTCATCTTCGATCTCGATGGTAATCCGGCTTTTAAATCTGAGCTGTCGTACGGACTCCGCCGCCCGCGCGAGCTTTTCGATCGTCGCGCGCTCTTCCGAAGTCGCCGGTCGCGTGAGCCCTGGCTTCGGCGGGGATGGCTCTTCAGACCCGTCCGTGCTGGTTCCTTGCGAGGACTGCTCGGCGATGAGCTGCGGTTGCGACTCTGGTTTCGCTTGTCGATGGCAACTGCTCAGGCAGAGCGCGGCGACCAACCCCACGGCCCAACGGATCATGATCCCCCATCTACGACCGCGGTGATCAGCGGGCGCTTCCGGTGATTGTGTATCAAGAACCGACGGGCCGCCTCAATGGCCGCTTCTTCGGCCTTTTCGGGTTGGGTGAAGCGGCGCCCTTTGAGCTTGCTTCGGACATGGTCGGCGAGCTTCTGTTCGACCGGAGAACGAAGCTCGTTGCCGACGACTCCGCGCGCCAACACGCGGGGAGAGCTCCGCAGCTTGCCATCCTTGATGGAGATCAAGATGGTCACGATCCCGCCCGAGGCCATGGCGCGCCGGTCTTCCATGACGCGGTCGCCGAGCGGCTCCATTCCCTCGACGTAGACGCGCCCGACCGGCACCGAGTCGACCACTGCAAGGGAGTCGCGTGTGACCTCGAGGACGCTTCCGTTTTGGAGAATCTCGATCTCGGTGACACCCTCTTCGCGCGCGAGCTCCGCGTGTCGGCGAAGATGATGGTGTGTCCCGTGCACCGGGACGAACGCCTGGGGTTGCAAGAGCCGAATCATGGCTCGCTGCTCTTCGCGGCTTCCGTGTCCACTTGCATGGATCTCCGGGTGCTCGTGGCGCGTGATTACTTCGATTCCGCGCTCCTCGAACCGATTGATCACGTCCAGCACGGGAAGCTCGTTGCCCGGGATGATCCGCGACGAAAAGATGACCGTGTCGCCTTCCGAGAGGTGTAGATAGGAATGCTCTTCATGTGCAAGACGAGTCAACGAAGAGCCGCGTTCTCCTTGGGTGCCGCCTGCGATGATCATGACTTGGTCGCGGGGCAGGGTGGTCGCCTCTTCCGCAGACACGAGGACCGACTCGACAGGCGGGATCAAGTCGAGGTCGCTCGCGGTCTCGGTGTGCTTGCGCACGGACATTCCGAGAAGACAAACTTTGCGGCCGTGCTCCCGCGCGATCCGAAACGCGGCGCGGAGTCGGAACACGTTGGACGAGAAAGTCGCAACGACCACCCGATGCGGCGAGCGTGCAACCCATTGCTCGAGCGCTGTTTCGGCGTTGCGCTCGAGGTCGGAGGTCCCTTCGACGTCTGCTCCTGTGGAATCGCTCAATAGGAGTCGGACGCCGTCCCGCGCGGCCTCTTCGAGTCGTTTGCGATCGAAGCGTTGCCCTGCGCAAGGCTCCGACTCGATCTTGAAGTCGCCGGTATGCACCACGGTGCCGACGGGGGTATCCAGGATGAGCCCTGTCGCATCGGCGATCGAGTGATGGACCCCGAACCGCTCGATCCCGAACGGTCCGATTTTGAAACGACTCCCCGCGGCCCCGACCCGGAGCTCGACGTCTTCCAAGCGATGCTCGGCCAGGCGATCCTGGATCAGGGCTGCCGCATAGGGCGGCGCGTAGACGGGAACGCGAAAGCGCTTCAGGAAGTAGGGGAGCGCGCCGATGTGATCCTCGTGGCCGTGCGTGACGACGATCGCGCGTAGCCGTTCGCCTTGTTCGTAGAGCCAGCCGAAATTCGGGTGGACCATGTCGGCACCAAGCTCATCGGTGAACCCCACGCCGCAGTCGATCGCGATGGTGGCATCGCCCCACGCCAGTGCGGCGCAGTTCATTCCGACCTCACACAGGCCGCCGAGCGGGATGAAGCGCAGACTATCCGTCACAGAACTCTCGGGTGCCGAGCTAAAGGTCCGCGGCCATCCGGTCAAGGAGGCAATTGCCGCGTTGACCCGCGCGTTTCCAGCGTGCTACGCCCCGGAGCGCACGAGCTCATGCGCCGTTTCTTAGCGATTATTGGGGTAGTTTGCCTATGGGCAACAGCGGGTTCGGCGCAGGAGGAGGCCACGCCGACGGGCGCGCGCGATAAGGCGGCCACCGAGGAGGAGGCCTGGGAGGTCGAGGAGGACGTCACCGTCGAGGTCGAGCCGGCCGAGGAGGCCCCGCCCCAGCTGCGGGCTCCTGCCTTGGAGGGGCTCAAGCTGCCCGCGGAAGAGCCCAGGGCCGCCGAGGAGTACGGGCCTGACCAGTACGAGTCCGAGGACGAGATGGCCGCCGAGGACGCAGCGCTTCTCGGGAGGGCAGAGCCGCCGCCCTCGGACCCGACGCTCGCGTCGTGGACCAATCCGCGCCCGGTCTTCACGCTGAACGGCTACTTTCGCGTGCGCGGCACCATGAACAACAACTTCCATCTCGGTCGGCAGCCACTGGAGCGCCTGACCGGGGAGCCATTCGGCCGGTGGATCGGCCTCGACGCCGGAGAGAACAACCAGGGCGTGCTGCCGGCCGGCGGCTGCAGTGGCGCCCCCTCGTCGCCTGCGACCCAGGATCAGCGCTGCGTCGGAAGCAAGAGCATTCGGTTCACGAACATGCGGCTTCGGCTTCAGCCGACCTTGTCACTGAGCGACAACATTCGCCTTCACATGATGTTCGACGTGTTCGACAACCTCGTGCTTGGTTCGACGCCGGAGGTGAAGACGGTCAATCAATCCGGGCAGATCACCGGCCGCGCTCCCGGGGTCCCGGTCGACAGCCTGACCCTGACGCAGCCCCCGCCCGAGTCGTTCCGAAACACCGTGGGCGACTACATCGTCGTACGGCGTGTTTGGGGTGAGATCACCAACAGCACCATCGGCCAGCTTCGCTTCGGTCGCATGGGTCACCAATGGGGTCTCGGGATGCTGTGGAACGCCGGCGTGGGCACCAACATCCTCGACACGCAGCTCGACTCGGACTTCCAGACCGAGATCGACCGCATCCAGTTGATCGCCAAGTTCAAAGGGATCTTCTTCGGCGTGTCTTGGGACTTCGTGAACAAGGGCTTCACGGTCGATCCGCTCGACGACATCCAAGCGATCCCCCGAGACGGCACGAGGCAAGACGACACTCGTCAATGGAGCTTCTTGCTCGCACGCCGCATGGACCCGCTGAAGCAGCTCAAGCGCTTGCGGAAGGCCAAGTCGGTGTTCAACGGTGGTGTCTACTTCATCTACCGGACGCAGTTTCTTTCAACTTCCACCGCTCCACTCGTCGGGACGCGCGAAGACATCGAGTCCGTTTTCGTTCGGCGTGATGCCAAGGTCTACATCCCCGACCTGTGGTTCGAAGTCCTCTGGAAAGACTTGAGGCTTCAAATCGAGGTGGCTGCGATCCTCGGCAAGATCCAGAACATTGCCTCGGGCGAGTTTCCTCCGACCGCCGAGGACGCGCCGTTCAAGCTCCGCCAGTGGGGCCTTGCGGTCGAGAGCGAGTATCGATTCCTGAACAAGAAGCTTGGTGTGTTCCTCAAGGGTGGTGCGGCCTCAGGTGACCCGGACGTGGTCGGACTCTCGCAGTACGAGGACCTGGCGACGCAACCCATCGGCAAGAAGAACATCTCGACGTTCTCCTTCGCCGCGGACTACCGTATCGATTTGATCCTGTTCCGGGAAATCCTCGGGCGAATTTCCGGAGTCTACTATCTTGCACCGGCGTTCAGCTACGACTTGATCCATACTGATTTCGGTCGCGTCTTCGGGGCGAGGGTCGACTTCATTTACAGCCGCGCGATGTACCAGCAGCAGACGTATTCGTCGCAGCCGAACCTCGGCGCCGAAATCGACCTCTCGCTCTACTACCGAACCGAGGACGGCCCGAGCTTCAAGGACGGCTTCTATGCGGCGTTCCAGTACGGCGCTCTGTTCCCGCTCAATGGGTTGAAGTTTCTCGAGGTCGACGGCATTCGTGAGCCCGGCACCGAGGGGCTCAGCGTGGGCACCGCGCAAGTATGGCGCCTGATTCTCGGGATTCAGTTCTAGCGGTCTAGAGCCCAGCTCAGCGTTCGAGGAGCGCCTCGGCCTTGGCAGCAACACGCCACTGCCGACATCCTTCGGCGAGCACGATGCCGCGAAGCTCCGCCAGCGCTTGTTGCAACTCGTCGTTGACGATCATGTAGTCGAAGAAGGGGTAGTGCTCGATCTCTTCCCGCGCTTTCTCAAAGCGTCGGCGCCTCGATTCTTCGTTATCCGAGCCGCGCCCGTCCAGGCGCCTGCGGAGCTCGTCCATCGATGGCGGCAGGATGAACACGCCCACAGCGTCGGGAAACTTCTCTTTGATCTGCCGAGCGCCCTGGCAATCGACGTCGAACAGGACGCCGTGCTTGTCCTCTGACCGCGCGCGCTCGATTTCGGTCAAGCTGGTGCCGTAGAGGTGGCCATGCACTTCCGCCCACTCGGCAAAAGAGCCCTGGTCGATGAGCTTCTGAAAGTCTTTTTTGTCCACGAAGCGGTAGTCCTGGCCGTCGACCTCGTTGGCGCGCGGTCGCCTCGTCGTGTGGGACACGCTGAACCGAAACTCGGGAAACTCTTGGAGCAACCGATGGGTCAGCGTCGTCTTACCGGCTCCGGAGGGCGAGCTGATGATCAACAGGATGAGATCCGGATCGGTGGATGCGGAGGCGGAGGCACTCATGCGCTTACCTGTCGACTGCGACGTCTACCCCTTCCACGGGGCCGACTACAGCACATTCTGGGCCTGCTCCCTCATTTGTTCCACGGTGGCCTTCAACGCGATGACGAGCGTGGTCATCGTGCTGTCTTGGACCTTCGAACCGATCGTATTGGCCTCGCGGGCCATCTCTTGAAGCAGAAAGTCGATGCGCTTTCCGACGGGTCTGCTCGAATTGTCGAGGAGGTCGAGCATTTGGGAGCAGTGGCTCCCGAGGCGGACGAGCTCTTCGGTAATGTCGCTTCGGTCGGCGAGCACGGCGACTTCTTGTTCGAGACGCGCAGGCTGCAGCTCGACATCGACGTCCTCGAGCAATGCCTCGAGGCGATCGCGAAGCCGCGTTTGACGTGCTTTGACAATACGAGGCAGCTCGGCTTGGAGCGCTTGCACATTGGCGGCGACGTCGCCCAGCCGTTTCGTGAGCTCCTCCCCCAGCGCCT
>JAPUKT010000484.1 GCA_027295555.1 Deltaproteobacteria bacterium | reverse complement strand
GCTCACATCGCAGGCCGTGATCGCGTTCCAGATGCGCAGCATCGGGCCGACCGGGCAGCCTCTCATGGTGGACGGCGTCGTGGGCTCGGTGACGTGGTGGGCACTGAAGACCAACGACCAGGACCGAGCGAACCACGATCGCCCCTTCGCTCCAGAGTTCGATACGGCGTTCCGCAACGCGTTGGCCGCTCGCACGGTCGCCGTCGCAATGCGAGAGATGGCCGCGGGCGCGAGAGAGATCGGCGAGAACAACCGCGGCGAGTTCGTGGAGAAGTACCTTCGCGGCAAGACCGGGGCGTGGTGCGCGGGGTACGCGTCGTTCTGCGTCGAGGAAGCGTCCCGGGATACAAACATCCCGATGCCCTTCAACTACACCGGTGGCGCTCGCAACATCCTCCGGCAGCTCGAGGCCCAGGGCTTCGCGTTCGACGAGGGCGAGCCGATGGGAGGCGACCTCATGTTCTGGTGGAGATCGGCACCCGATTCCTGGAAGGGTCACGTCGAGATCGTCACGCACTTTGCGCACGGGACGGTTTTTAGCATTGGAGGAAACCGCGGGAAGTACCCGGCCCCGGTGCGCCGGTTCAACTATTCGATCGAGAGAGAGCGCCAGTTTCTCAGCTTTGCTAGGCTTGGCACATGAGCGAGCCGACTCCACCAGAACAGACCACGGCCAAGACCGACTTGGCCGAGGAAGCGATCACGCGTGCGACGTCCGAGGGTGGCATCTGGGATCAGAGTTGGGCGTGGGTCGAGCTGAACTGGCTCAACCTCATGGCTGGAGTGCCCGCGATCCTCGCGACAATCCTCCTGGTCGAGATCACAAAGGAGTGGGTCAAGCTCATTGCAGCCAAGAGACTCGGCGACAGTTACGACGACAAGATCGAGAACCTGCTGATCCGGACTTGGACGGTGCCGTGCGCCCTCGTCTGGGTCGCGACGCTGGACTTCACCTCAAGTTGGAACCAGATGACGGGCTCGAGTCTGTACTGGTGGCAAGGGATGTTGCTGGGAACAACGCTTACGACCGGCGCGGCCTGGGGTTTGGTCTGGTTGGTCGGCTACCTCAAGATGGCCGAGACCGCTCGGGTGCGCTTCCAGCGTTTGACCGGCGTCACAAAGGACGATATCGAAGAGGCGAAGACGACGCGCGCTCAACCCGCCGTAACCCCAGACATGATCGCATCCGACCGCGAAGACAAGGGGATCGACCCCGAGGAGTAGTATCGATGGCCCGCGAAGCGCACGTGACACCGAACGGCAAGGCCGAACGAAGCGGCTCGATCGTCGTCCGCGACCTCCCCGCCGAGAAGGCGAACAGCACGATCAAGCTCGTGATGGGCGTTCTCTCCGTGATGGGCGTCGTCGTCGGCATCACGGTCTGGATGATCAACGCCCACGCCGAAGGCACGCACAAGAGCGCCGTTCCGATCGCGGTGTGGGACCAGCGCAACTTGCTCGAGGACGAGCGCCACAACACGCTCGAGAAGAAGATCGACAAGCTCGGCGAGCACGCGATGGGCACCGATGCTTGGACTGGTAGGGCCGACTGATGTACAACGCCCGTCGAAATTAGCCCAAGGACTAACACCATGTTCAAACGCCTCGTCATGTTTCTCCTTTTCGTGCTCGTCCCCCTCATAGGCTGTCAGCCCAAAGCGACACCAGATGCGACGGCTGGCGACGCCACGACGACGAACGCGGTAGACGCGGACGCTGGAGCCCAGGACTCGACGGACGCCGCAGCGTCGCCCACAGACGCTCAAGCGCCCGACGCCGAGAAGAAGCCGAAGACGAACGAAGGGAAGAAGCCGGACGCCCCTCCGGGCAAGCCCCCGGAGAAGGCTGAGTAGTGGCCGATCTATGGCCGGTGCCGTCGAGGCTCACCGAGTTGCGGGCATTGCCGGTGCGCGTCAAGCCCAACTGGCGAGGCTTCGCCGCCAAGTTCGTGGGTGCGGTGATGTGGCTCGGCGAACTGTTGCGGGTGCGGGCCGCGACTCGAGCCCTCGACCAGTACATCCAGGTCATCGGCGGGACGATCTACGCGCCGCGCGGTAGCGACGGCGAACTCGGCAAATCGATCCGTCGGCACGAATCCACCCACGACTTCCAGCAGCGCACGCGCGGGAAGGTGCGCTACGTCCTCGGGTACTTCAACCCATTCTCCGCGAAGTACCGCCAGCATGCCGAAGCCCAGGCCTATGCGGTCGAAGTCGCCACGGGTGGGCGCTCGCTGGATGGCGCAGCAGACTCAGCGAGTGATCCGATTTACGCACTTCGCTGGGAACGCTCCGATGCATTGTCGCTGATCTCGGATTACACGAAAAAGTGGACTAAAGAATGTCGAGGCGTTGCGGAGGCTCGTAAGGCTTTTCTGAGCGCAGATAGTTCCAAACCGTAGTCTTACTAAACCCAGTCGCGACGGCGACTTGACGGGTTGTGAGTCCCATGGCCTGTAGCGATACAAATGCATCATAGTCGTCTCGAGTAACGGTCTTTCTTGAAGCATGCCTCACTGGACCCTTTGCGCGCTTCCATGTGACACTCGCTGACGAGTTCTCGGATTGCCCACACCTGTTCAGGCGTTACGCGGGCCCACCTATTTTTGCCATGATAGACCGTATCCTGAGCGTTTTCAGAAGAGGTACCCCACGCAAGATTGGAGGCGTGGTTATTTGATGGCTTCCCATCTAGGTGTCGGCATATCCCACCATCGGGCCGGGCCCCAATGAAGGCCGTCAGAACGATATGATGGCCCCCGATGGAGTGCTTCTTCGAGGATCTGTAGAGCGTGAATCTCTCATAGCCACGTTCGATTGAAGGACTGAGTCGCCGGACGCCGCTCCTCTGATAAGAGACGACGATGCCGCAGTCTGAGACAGCGTACAGCCCAACAAATCTGGGGACCCACACATATCTGCTGGATTGCGGGACGAAGTCGGGGCGAGTAGGCTCATTCATGTTGGGACCTCGATATCAGGTGTCGACCACAGCCCCGGCTGGTTGCACAGCGCGGGGCGTTCGACTGTATCACGCGTGGTGCGGGCATGGCAGAAGACTTCGAACGAACCGTGACGGACGAGGACCTCGCGACCTTCCTCGAACGTGCGCAACCCATCTACGACTCGCACCTGAACCGCGGCCGACCGCTCGCCGTGCATCTACCCATCCGCACCTGGTGGACTCGCATCGTCGACGAGAACGAAGACGGCTCGCCGCAGTCCGTGTTTTGCTTCGTGGACCTGCGCAACGGAGACGTCAGATACGCGGCATCGTGGAAGGGCCCCGTCGTCAAAGCGTCGGGCGTCCGCGGCAACATCTACGCCGAAGACGACGAGGGCATGGGCGTCGAGTGGTACGGCGCGAGGAGCAAGCGATGATCGAGATCGCGCTCCTGGTCTTGTTCGTCGCCTCCGTCGTCGTGGCGATCGCTGTGCCCAAGTTCCGGAAGGCGGCCATCGGTGCAGCCCTCGTCGTCGCGCAAGCGGCGTTTCTCCGCTTCGTCTCGGGGGTGC
>JAPUKT010000483.1 GCA_027295555.1 Deltaproteobacteria bacterium | reverse complement strand
CTGGGGGTGCGTGTCCCCTAGGAGACGTGGTTTTTCTGGGGGGTGCGTGTCCCCTAGGAGAGGGCGCCGCCGTCGGCTCGGATTTCTGTGCCGTTGATGTAGCGGGCGTCGTCGGAGGCTAGGAAGGCGATGACCGAGGCGGCGTGGGCTGGCTTGGCAAAGCCGACGAAAGGCATGGCGCCCTTGAGAAGGTCCATGTCTGCGCCCTCAGGGGCCTTGAAGTCGCCGTGGAGCGCCGTGGCGATACCGCCGGGGACGACGCAGTTCGCGCGGAGGCCTTGCTTCACGTACTCCTGGTACAGAGAGCGAGTCATCGAGATGACCCCGCCCTTCGAGGCAGCATAGGCGCTCATCCAAGGGTGGCTTCCGAGCGCCGAAGTCGACGAGCAGTTCACGATCGCGCTAAACCGATTCTTGAGCAAATGCGGAAGCGCGGCGTGGTTCACGTAGAACGTGCCGTTGAGATTGATATCGATGATCTCGTGCCACTGATCGAAGGTCATCTCGTGCGTGTGGTACGTCCGTAGGATGCCCGCACAGTGACAAAGGGTATCGAAGCCGCCCATGTCGGCCGCAGCCTGATCGATGACTTCCTTCACACGAGCGCCTTCAGCGACGTTGCATTCGTAGGCCCACGCTTTCATGCCCAAGTCTTCGGCGATCTTCTTGGTCGCCGCGAGACCTTCGACATTGATGTCGATGAGCGCAACGTTGCCGCCCTCCTCGGCAATGCGTTGCGCGGTGGCCTGGCCGATGCCCGATGCCGCGCCGGTGATCACTACGTTCTTCCCTTCAAACCTCTTCATCGTATTTCCTGCTCGTTTGTGGTGGTCGCTAGTAACCGTGAAGCTCCGCCCAACGTCGTCGATGTTGCGAGGGCTCCCCGAAAGTCACGTATGTCGCCTGTGCACGCTTGATGTAGAACCCGATGTCGTGCTCATCGGTGACGCCGATGCCGCCGTGCATCTGGATCGCCTCCTTCGCCACATGAAGGAAGGTTTCGGACGCGAGCGCTTTGGCCAGAGAGGCTAGACGGGGAACGTCTTCCGGCCGCTCGTCGATCGCCCGAGCCGCCGCCAGTACCACTGACCGCAGCAGAGCGATCTCCGTATAGAGGGCCACCGCCCGGTGTTGCAGCGCTTGGAATGAGCCGATCGGCACGCCAAACTGCTCGCGCTCCTTCAAGTACTCCAAGGTGTCGGCGAAAGCCTGCTCGGACCCGCCCAGCATCTGAGCGGCTAGTCCAGTGCCTGCGCGATCTAAGATCGACTGCATCAGCCACCCGCCCCCATCCAGCTCGCCAACGATCGCATCGGTAGAAACCTTCACGTTGTCCAGCTGGATGATCGCAGCGCCGTGACCGTCGATTCGATGCTGCCGAGTGATCATCACGCCCGGTTGCTTCGGGTCTACGAGGAACAAGGTGCTTCGGACTGCGGGAGCGGGTGTGCCTGAGGTGGCGGCCAGAACAATGATGTGGTCCGCAATGTGCCCGTCGAGCACCTGGTTCTTTGTCCCGGTGAGGTGGAAGAAGTCGCCCGATCGGCGAGCGATGGTTTCCACGTCCCATAGGTCATCTCGACAGCCCGCCTCCTCGTACGCGAGCGACACCACCTTCTCGCCGGCCGCAATGCCCGGAAGCAACTCCTTCTTCTGTGCTTCCGTCCCACACAGCAGCAGTGCTTGGGTCCCGAGCAACAGCGTCGACACGAAAGGCTCTGGCATGAGCTCGCGGCCACTCTCCTCGAGCACGACACAGAGGTCGAAGAACCCGAGCCCAAGGCCGTCGTACTCCTCGGGGATCTGCAGCCCGAGCCAGCCAAGCTCGGCCATTTCGTTCCACAGGTCGCGCGAGAACCCGAACTCGTCCTTGGTGTCGCGGAAGGTTCGTAGCCTCCCAGCAGGCGCACGCTCTCGAATGAACTCATGCGCCGTCTTCGAGAGCATCTTTTGCTCGTCATTGAGGAGGAGAGACGGGGCGGTGTGTCCGCTCATTTCTTCGCCTCCGGCAAGCCGAGGACGCGCTTGGACACGATGTTCTTTTGGATCTCGGACGACCCGCCCTCGATGGTGCTGGCCCGCGAGCGCAGCCAGTCTCGGGTGTACTGAATGTCGTCTTCGTCGAAACCCGGGCCTTCCCATCCGAGCCCCTGAATCCCCGCCACCTTCATGCCGAGCTCGAAACGCTTCTGTTTGAGCTCGGTGCCCACGATTTTCGAGATCGAGCCCTCGGGGCCGGGCGTACTGCTTTCAGCGCCCTGTTGAATGCGCGCCAAGGTGAGGTGGAACGCCTCTTCGAGCATTCCAAGACTTGCAACCTCGTCTCGTAGCAGGGGATCGGGAATAGGTCCCTCTCCGACACCCAAATGCTTCCGCGATCGCGCGACGACCTCTCGCTGTGCCGAACCCGGCTGGCGGGCGATCGACTGTCCGATGGCCGAACGCTCGTACCCGAGGATCGCCTTGGCGATTGTCCACCCCTCGTTGAGTTTCCCGACCAGGTTCTCGACCGGTACGCGCGCGTTGTCGAAGAAGGTTTCGCAAAACGGCGAATACCCGCTGATGAGGTCGATCCGCCGAGCGGTGATGCCTGGAGTGTTGAGGTCCGCGAGGATCACCGAAATGCCCATTTGCTTCTTTGGCGCTTTCGGGTCGGTTCGCGTCAAGCAGTATATCCAATCGCTCAAGTTCGCGTGGGACGTCCATACCTTTTGTCCGTTCAAGACGAACTTGTCTCCATCGCGCTCGGCCCTGAGCTGCAGATTCGCGAGGTCGGAGCCTGCGTTGGGCTCGGAGTAGCCTTGACACCACCGCACCTCGCCACGCGTGATCTTAGGAAGATGCTCCGCCCGCTGCTTGTCGTTCCCGTACTTCAAGAGAACCGGACCGAACATCGCGAGCCCTTGACCCGCGATGGGACGCGGCACGCCAATCGCCCTGAGCTCTTCGTGGATGATCTGCTCGTGCGCCGGCGTCAGGCCGCCCCCCCCGTATTTCTTGGGCCAGCTCGGCGCGGTCCAGCCCTTCTCGATGCCGAGGTCCCGCCACTCGAGGATGTCGGGATCCGACTCGGTGTTCTTCGAGCCACCCCAGTATCCCTCGAAGGGTCCGCTCCCGCTCGTCCCCCAAAGCGACTTCGGGGCGTTCTCACGAATCCAGGCTCGGGCCTCTTCTCGAAATGTGTCCAGCTCGCTCACGCACTCACTCCGCGGCGCCGGCCTTCTTCATGTCGAGCGCCACATCTTCGATCATGTCCTCTTGGCCACCGACCGTCTTCAACCGGCCGAGCTCGATGAGGATGTCGGTGGACTTGAGGCCGTACTTCTCGGCCGCGCGCTTGGCAAAGAGCAGGAACGACGAATACACGCCCGCGTAACCGAGCGTGAGCGAGTCGCGGTCGGCACGCACCTTGTGCGTCATCAGCGGGTAGACGATGTCTTCTGCGACATCCATCAGCTTCCACATGTTGATTCCGGTCTCGACGCCCATGCGGTGAAGCACGGCAACGAAAACC